>CAZLAL010000195.1:0-7100 GCA_964557455.1 uncultured Dehalococcoidales bacterium | reverse complement strand
TCTCAACCAGGCCATCTATGGCGGCCATGGCGATGCCCCCAGGGTGGTCATCGTTCCCTATAACTTGGAGGGGTGTTATCGCCTGACGATAGAAAGCTTCAACATAAGCGAATACTTTCAGGTCCCAGTTATTATTCTCTCCGACCAGTGGCTGGCACAGACCACGGTTGCTACGAATGCGGATTTCCTGACAGAGGATTATTCACTGATCGCGAGAAAAAGGGCTCGTGGCGAATATTCAGAGCAATATCAGCGCTATGAACTAACCGAGGATTTTATCTCACCCATGGCCTCTGCCGGCGACGAAGGGTTGGCGTACCAGACTACTGGGCTTACCCATAGTGAGCAGGGAAGACCTTCTTCCGACTATGAGACTCACCAGCAAATACACGAAAAGAGATGGAAGAAGCTCATGCCGCTTTGGAGAAGGGATGACCTGGTCAGGGTCTTCGGGAGAGAGGAAGCTCGCAAAGGCATAGTGGTTTACGGGTCTTCTGCTCAATTTGTACTGGAAACAGTGGAAGATCTGAATCTAGAGGGTGAAGTGAAGGTTTGCGTGCCGGAACTTGTCTATCCACTGCCCGATAGACTGGCGAGCTTTGTACATTCGTTAGACAAGTTGCTGGTGGTAGAGATGAGCTATTCTGCTCAGTTCTATCACTATCTCCGTTCTCAAATAGATTTGCCTTCCCGTACTGAAGTATGTGCCAGAGCAGGCGGTTTGGCTTTTAGCAGAAGGGAATTATCTGGACCAATAACCGCGTTAGTGAAATGAGCAAGTCAGGTCATTATAGAACAGACCTAAGGCCGGTTTGGTGTCCGGGCTGCAGCAATTTTGCCGTCCTGACTGCACTCACCAGGACGGTTCTGCCCAATTTAGGAATACCCAGGCATCAGACTCTCATTGTTTCCGGAATAGGCTGTTCATCGAGGATCCCTGGTTATGTAAACAGCTACGGCTTTAATACAATTCACGGCCGTGCTGTGCCTATTGCTCAGGGAGCCAAGCTGGCGGATCCTGAACTGACAGTCATAGCTATCGGTGGTGACGGTGACTTCTTCAGCATCGGGGCAGGACATCTTCCTCACGCGGTGAGGAGAAATGTCGATGTAACTTGCATTATGATTAACAATTTTGTGTACGCTCTGACTAAAGGGCAGACGAGCCCTACCACTCCGTATCTACAACAAGGCGAAGGGCCATTTCTTTCGCGGCAATTCTATCCCCCGGTAGATCCAATCCTAGATATGATCAGCTACAGCGTTTCCACCAGGGCAAGCTTTGTCGCCCAAGGTATTGCAACCGATGTCTCGCATCTGGCTTGGCTTATAGAGGAGGCCATCAAGCATAGGGGTTTTTCCTTTATCAATGTGCTGAGCCCGTGCATCGCGTTTGACCCGCCGGAGTTATTTGAGAGAATAAAGCAGCATGCAACTTACCTGAAAGAAGGAGAACCCGTAGAACTGCCAGATTCATCCAAAGAAGAACCCTGGATTCATGACCCGGGCAATATTACTCTCGCCCTCAAACTGGCCCAGACCCCGGTGATGGAGAAGCCTCACTTAGGGATTATGTACCAGGGGAAGGATCTATCAAGATAGCTACCTATATCCACAGAATGATACTCTGTTACTACAACGAGGCTATCCAACTCTCGCCAGGCAGCGTGCTAGGAAAATCCCGCGTCGCTCATCTCAACAGCTATGAAGAGAATTCTTGCAGCTGACTATGGTCAGGGAGCTTTGACCCGGTACTTAGCTTTGCCCTCTTCATAGAGGTCCCCACCGTAGATGTCGTTGACGACCGTGACGGGGAAATCTTCCACCTCCAGGCGGCGAACGGCTTCAGCGCCGAGCTCTTCGTAGGCTATAACGTCTGCCTTCTTGATGCTTTTCGAAATTATAGCGCCAGCGCCCCCTATCGCTCCCAGGTACACCGCCTTATACTTGACCATAGCTTCCTTGACTGCTTGTGACCGCAAGCCTTTGCCAATCATGCCCTTCAGTCCTTCGGCTATCAAGCGAGGAGCATAAGCATCCATCCTGCCGCTGGTTGTAGGGCCAGCGGAGCCGATTGGCCTTCCTGGCCTGGCCGGGCTAGGCCCCATGTAGTATATGGTTGCCCCGTTGATATCGAAAGGTAGGGCTTTACCCTGGTCTAGAGCTTCGACTATCCTCTTATGAGCGGCATCACGGCCAACGTAGATAATCCCGGTAAGCAAAACGTCGTCGCCCGCCCTGAGGTCCTTTAGAACCTCGTCGGTTAAAGGTAGCGTGACTTTCTTAGCTTGGCCCATCGGTATCCCCCTTCTATTGCTTTATTGTCATGGCAATTTACTCATGCCGAATCAATTTCCGTCACTTTCTCCTGCTGGGGTTGCTTCGCTTCATTCGCAATGACGTAAGAAATTCAGATTCTCAAACCCTTGAGTATATCCCGGGCAATGATGTTTCTCTGAAGTTGCAAAGCGAAATTGGTAGAGCTCATAGCGACGGCGTTGCGGCAGAATCTTTCCATGGACAGTCCACCGACATATGCCGGAGCATTAAAGATATGAGCGGCATTATCGGCAACAAAATGAATCATCTGGGTGACGAATAGTTTGACCATAGCCGCTTCGCGTTGCACTGGCTGCCCCTGGTCCGCTTTGCAGGCGGCTTCATGAACTATGAGTCTGGCGGCATGAATGTTGGTGGCTATATCAGCCAATGCCGCCTGTATGCTGGGACGTTTGGAAATAAACTGCCCGAAAGACGTCCATGTTTGAGCCTGTACTGTCGCTTCATCAAGGACCCGTTGAGCTGCTCCTACAGTCCTGGCACTTCTGACAATCCGTCTGCCAGGTAGCCACTTCTTGCCCAGACGGAAAGCCCCCCCATCCTCACCTAAGATATTTCCAGCTGACACCGGACAATTGTCAAAAGTGAGGGAGATAGGTTCTCTGACTTGGGCTTCCCAGCCAGTCTTTTCACTGCCACCTGTCACGGTGAAGCCGGGAGTGTCTTTGTCCACGAGGAAGCAGGTCACTGCTCCCTTGGGCCCTTTGTCGGGCTGAGTGACGGCGAAGACCACGGCAAAATAGTCTTCGCCCGGCCTGGAAAGAGATACCTTTCTACCATTGAGATAATAGCGACCGTTTTTCCTCTCGGCTCTCATCTGCAGGTCCTCGAAGCCTTCCTGGCCGGGTTCTACCAAGGCTAGATAAGCATACCTCTGACGATTAAACACGGGGAGGAAATATTTTTTCCTTTGTTCTGGACTGCAGTCAAAAAGCATAGGGGTGACATCACCGAAACTGAAAGGGATGATCGTCTGAGCCAACTCCTCCTCAACCAAGCAGTTGGCCAGGGCGCTCAGACCACTTCCGCCAAGCTCTTCAGGTATGCTGATTCCCCAGAGTCCCATCTTCTTGACCATTCCCATTAGTTCCTGCTCTTTCTCTAAGGGAAGGTACATAGTAGCGTCTCTGAGGTCGGCAGCTCGCCCCAGGATGCTCCTCTCTAATGGCTTTAATTGCTCGGCCACAAACGCCCTAGAAATGGACTGAAACATTCTAAGTTCTTCTGGTAACTCAAAATCCATCTAAGCCCTCTTAAATTCCCCGGTCGTCTTGCCCGCTGTGAATGGCACGAAGCAAAACGGTCAGGATAGTGCTTCCTCCAGAAATAGGTCCAGATCTGGCTCGTCTTCGTCACCTATGCGCTGCTCCAGACGCGACATCACCTCTATCATTCGACGGTTAACGATATAGTTCTTAATAGTTGTATCCACTTGAGGACAAGCCAAGACACATGCATCGCACTGGTCACAATCAATGCCTACCAGGCTTTCCAGCGCCATAGATGTCCGTTGCTCGGTCTTGTTTCTACGGGAGGGCTCACGATACAAGAAGGGGCAAGCATCTATGCAACAGCCACAGCCTATACATTCTTTATGCCCTCCAATATCCTCGGTTATGTTTAAGGCATGGCCTGGGTTAAACCCACTGGAGAGTAGCCTGCACCTGGCTACAGGCGGCATGTTGGTGTTCAGAACCTCGTTTAATACAGTCTCGACATCTTTAACGTCCGTTTGCTCACGTAGCGGCATATAGCTCCTCCTAAATCCAACGTACAGCCCTATCGCCAAACGGTGTATAGGAGCTTACCTGGCCAAGAGGTTGAAATCCGGGCACAGGCCGTTCCTGCCGGGCATAGTTGGGCAAAAGCATAGGTGAGACCGGCATATCTTGCAGGCCAGCTTTCTTAATGTCACGCTGCCATTTGCGTACATGCTCTAAGCTAAGCTTACCTAGTTTGACCTCTTTAGCCCATTTAGCCGCTGACTTTCCCGCCCTTCTGCCGAAGACAAACAAATCCAATGTTGAATTGCCAATAAGCCTGTTAGTCCCATGTACGCCGCCCTCAACCTCACCGGCGGCAAATAACCCCGGTACAGGAGTGGAGGCATCAACCCTAATTACGATTCCGCCGTTCTGGTAATGAAGAGTGGGATAAATCAGCATTGGCTCCTTCCTTATATCTATATCAAATCGAGAGAACTGGCGGACCATAGCCGGCAGTTCTCTCAAGATAGTACCCTCACCCCGCTTAATGTCGATCATCGGGGAATCTAGCCAAAGGCCTACTTCCCCTGTTGGGGTGTTCACTCCTTTGCCACGTTCCTTGCATTCTCGAATCTCCGCTGACGCTTCAGTATCCCTGGCCTCCAAAGGATGAACAAACTGCTCTCCATCACAATTGACTACCTCGGCGCCTAGAGTTCTGACCTTCTCCGTCACCAAGAACCCCAAGATTTGTGGAGGAAAGGCTGCACCTGTGGGATGGTACTGCATGGTATCCATATGCACTAGCGGGCAGCCTACGCGATATGCTAGCACCAGCCCATCAGCGGTAGCACCGTAATGGTTGGTCGTTGGAAAGCCCTGGATATGCGTGCGCCCCATACCGCCGGTGGCTATAACCACCGCTTTGGCTCGCACTATGCTCATCTGCCTGGTTTCCAGGTTCATCAGTATTGCTCCGGCTACCTGTCCCTTATCATCCATTAGTAGCTCTATCGCGGGCTCGAATTCCAACCAGTCTATCTTCTTTCCATGCCAGTGCCTCTGCTTGATCTCATCACGGATGACTCTCATCTCCTCAAGTCCGGTGTAGTCACGACAGGAATGCATTCGTCTCCGGGAAGCACCGCCTCCCGACAACTCATGATACGAGTCATCGGGCTCCTTATCCCAGTTGACGCCCAGCTCCTCCAGCCACCTGATTGCATCCGGTGAGTCTTTTACCAGGGCTTCTACCAGCTCGGGCACATTACTATAGTGACCTCCACCCATTACATCTAGGTAATGTATGGCGGGCGAGTCATTGGGTCTATCGCACGCCTGTGTTCCCGCCTGGGCTCCTATAGTGTTGGCGTCTCCCAGGCGCAGCTTTGATGATATTAGGACACTGGCGCCGCTTTCCTCCGCCAAAAGAGATGCTGCTCCTCCAGCCCCGCCGCAGCCAATCACCAAAACATCAACATCATGGTCAATTTGATTAAGGTCGATTCTGTCAGCGTCGATACGGCTGTTCCCTTCAAGCAAGTCGGCTATTTCCAGAGGCGCGCGTGAACCCTCATTGGGTCCTACCCTTAACTGGCGAAACTGCTCCTTTATGAAATCGGGGTGGAATCTGGACACCAAGGCATCCCTTTCCTCGGCGGGCATCCGCTCTGCTGGTCCCTTTTCTAAGCGTCTTGGCCTGGTTTCCTCAACCTTCCTCTTGCTCTCTTCCATAGAAGCAGGATATGGCATAGCAGTTACCTCCGTCTAGCAGGCTTTCACAAAGCCGGCTCTATTTCGCGCTTAGCATACAAGTCGCGCAGATCGTCTTTGGCCATCTTTTTCAGTTTCTCCAGCTCAGCATCAAACTTCCCTTCCTCTATCTCTTCTATCCTGTCCAGGTTGTGCTGAGATTTAGGAGCAAGGTGTGCCCCTCTTAGTCTGCGAGATGCTAAAGCTATGTTGTACGGCTGCAGTCCTTGTGGGCACCTGGCGGCACAGAGACCACACATGAGACAGTCGAAAGACTTCTCATATACCTCCTCGTAATTGCCCCTTATGGCATCGGATATAAACTCCATGACTTCGAGGTCTTGAGGGCAGCTCTTGGTGCAGTTGTTACATCCAAAGCAGGTGAGAAGGTCGGGATAAAGCTTGACTAATTTGTTCTCGCCTTCTCTGGGCTCCAGGTCCTGTACATCATAGAGAGCTTCAGCGGCAGGGAAAAACGGAATCTGTGTTATAACCATATTCGGCTGAACCACTGTCTGGCAGGCCAGGGCATATCTTATGGTAGGATCATTGATGAAGTTATAGATAGTGGCACAAGCACCGCAAAATCCTTCACGGCAGCCACAACCTCTAATGAGGTTGTAACCACAATATTCCAACGCCGTCATAATAGTAAGCCCTTCAGGAACCTGATAGTGCTTACCCATTATGTAGATATCAATCATTCTGACCTTTTCAGCGACTGTGGCCATCTCTTACCTCCGGTCCCCGGCACATAAGATTGCAGGTGCCAGGGACCCTGATTCATAAAATTGTTTCTTCGTGCCGATTACACCAGCATTGCATATTAACCGCTACGGGCATGCTGGCAATATGGGCAGGGAAAGTCTCAGCATGAACCGCCAGTGCGGTTACGGTGCCGCCGTATCCCATGGCCCCGATGCCCAGGCTATTAATTCTGTCTAGAATGTCCTTCTCTAGGGCGGCGACCTCAGGGTCGGGATTTGACTCCCCTACCTTGCGCAGCAGGGCCTTCTTAGCCAGCATCATAGTCTCGTCTGTCGTTCCCCCTATGCCAAGGCCAACAATGACCGGAGGACAGGGATTGCTGCCGCACTCGTCAACAAGGTTGACCACGAAGTCGACAATTCCCTGGCGACCGCGTGAAGGGGAGAAGACCGTCAAGCGGGAGCAATTCTCCGCGCCACCCCCTTTGGGAATGACAGCAATCTTCAGCTTGTCTCCGGGGACTATGTCCGTGTGAATAATAGCCGGGGTGTTATCCTTGGTATTCACTCGCGCAGAAAATGGTTGAGTAACCAT
>CAZLAL010000194.1:0-3053 GCA_964557455.1 uncultured Dehalococcoidales bacterium | reverse complement strand
CCGTGTCGCCGGCAAGTTTCACATGCCTCCTGATGGCATGGTGCTCGGAGATAACCTTCATGATGACTGCTAAAGTGTCTGACATGATACACATCCTTTATGAGTGATTGTAATATCTGAACTTGCGCGAGAACTTGCTGTCATTGTAAGGCAACAAAGCGCTGCGAATTTTCGACATTCTCCGGTCTGTCTCCTCAACATAGATGCTGATTCCACTGTTGGACTCCTTAACTTCAATGCACCCACCTCCAATCACTTGCATCAGGCCGACGCATCTTGTCAGACGCCTCTGTCGTCAAGAACAAACCTTGTCACTCCGTCCCGAATACGACCGGATAAGGCCATTAGGAAGGCTCATTCTTAATCGAGAACCAGGTAGTCCCATCGGCGTTAAGAACCGGCTCATTCAGTTTCAATCCTCCTACAACCCTGGCTTCAGTCTAATCACTGCACTGTGGAAAAGTCATAAAATGACGTCAATAAAAGTTACAAAGTTGTGACATTTGGATCACTACAAGAACCATTTGGGGAATATTGCGGCAATACAAGCTACAAATATGTGTCATTTCAATATTACCCAGGTTATACAAAGGGGTACACTTCTTAAGCCAGAACGCTTACGAAGTGTACCCCGCTTCGTTCCACTACTCCTCCCTCTCGATTACTATCGCTAAGTTACCCTTTTTTACTTAGAGCCTTAATAATATTATGAGGAGCTCGGGAACCTTCAATCCTTGCACAATTTTAATCCGCTATCACCTCCTTTTTCCTGACAACAATTTTATACTCACATACAGCTAGCGTCTGTGACTTTTGTCTTATTGGACTCAGTTACGAAATGTCATAACTTTGTAATTTTCCCTCCCGTTATTTTATGACTTCTTCACTCCCGCTAGACTACAATTTCAATAGAGGCACATTCATCATGCCAAATCGTGCGAATAATGTGACTCAGTCGTGGAGATTCCTTGTGGCAAGAAATACTGGTTAGGTATACCGTGAAACCAGGGAGGTGAAGAGAGATGAAGTTACGCGACAAGATAGCAATTGTGACTGGAGCCCGGAGAGGAATAGGGCGTGCCATCGCCGTAGCTCTGGCCAGAGAAGGAGCTAACATAACTGTGAGTGACATAAGCCAAGAAGATTGTCGGGATGTTGTTAATGAGATACAACGGCTGGGGAGGAAAGGGCTGGCACTCAAGTGTGATGTCAGCTCCAGCCATGACGTTGACGATATGGTCGGAAAAACAATGGCAGAGTTTGGCAGAGTTGACATCCTGGTGAACAACGCGGGAATCATAAGTTATAAGCCATTCCTGGAGCTCAGTGATGAAGACTGGGACAAGACCTTGAACGTAAACCTTAAGGGGCAGTTTCTCTGCGCTCGAGCTGCCGCCAGAGAGATGGTCAAGAACAAATGGGGGCGAATTATCAATATCGCCTCAATCTCTTCAGGCGGATGCGGTATTGCTTATCCTCTTATAGCTCACTACACAGCATCAAAGGGCGGCATCATAGCTCTAACCGAAGCGCTCGCAGTGGAGCTCACTCCCAAGGGTATAAATGTGAACGCGATATGCCCCGGGGCCATAGATACGGATATGGCTAAGGGAGTCAAGGAAAGCGGCCAGCTGGCGCAGCTGCTAACGAGAATTCCCAAGGGAAGACTCGGACAGCCGGAGGAGATTGGCAGCCTCGCCGTTTTTTTGGCATCTGAGGAGTCTGATTATGTAAGCGGTGCTGCCATTGTCATTGATGGTGGGTGGCTGACAACATAGCCCATTGATCATTGTTGTTTGCCCAAATAAGAACGAAAGCGTGAGGTCATTCTATGATATTCGAACGAATTAAGTCAGCGGGCATAGCTCATAATTCATACCTTATCGGGGCTGGCAGCGTTGCAGCAGTCATTGACCCGCGCCGTGATTGCCAGATCTACGTAGACCATGCCCAGGAAAAAGCACTGAAAATCAAGTACATTTTTGAGACCCACCGCAATGAAGACTACGTAATCGGTTCTATCGAGCTCAACAAGATGACCGGGGCAGAAATATACCACGGGCCAGGACTTGACTGGAAGTACGGTAAAACATTAAGGGACGGCCAGCAATTCCTTATAGGTAGCCTCCGGCTTACGGCCGTCCACACGCCTGGTCACACCGACGAGAGCATGTCCTACGCCATAGCCGATTTAGCTACTGGTGAGGCTACAGTAATGGTCTTCACAGGCGATGCACTGTTTGTGGGGGAGGTAGGACGAACTGACCTCTACGGGCCGAAAGAGACATCAAGACTGGCATCAAACCTCTATGACAGCATTTTCAATAAGCTTCTGCCTCTGGGTGACGGTGTCATCATTTGCCCGGCTCACGGCGGTGGCTCAGTCTGCGGATTGCATATTGCCAACCGCGATGAAAGCACCATCGGCCTGGAAAGAATGCAGAATCCGGTGCTCCAGATAAGGGATAAACACGACTTTGTGAAGTACAAGCTGGCTGAAAGACCGGAAAAACCATATTACTTCCACCAGATGGAGACATATAACCTGGAGGGTCCACCACTTTTGGGATGCCTGCCTCTGCCATCACCGCTTACCCCGACCGAATTCAAACAGGAAATAGACAAGGGGGCACTGGTAGTTGACACCAGTGAGCCAGCTGCTTTTGGTGGAGCCCACATTAAAGGCGCTTACAGCATCTGGTTAGAAGGACTGCCTGTCTTCGGCGGCTGGGTGCTGTCCTATGACAAAAACATACTGCTCGTTCTGGAAGATCAGTCCCATTTAGAGAGAGCAGTGCGTTACCTGACACGGGCAGGGTATGATCGCATTGTTGGTTACCTCAAGGATGGTACGGAGGGCTGGTATAACGCTGGCTTGCCCACTGAAAGCCTGCCATTGCTCTCGGTACACCAGCTGAAGAGCATGCTTGACCAGCGCCAGGAGCTGGTGGTGTTGGATACCAGGGGACAGGACGAATGGGAATCAGGACACATAGCAGGTTCTCTTCACATATATGTTGGATACCTCGAACAGAGACTGGCAGAAGTGCCCA
>CAZLAL010000193.1:0-6056 GCA_964557455.1 uncultured Dehalococcoidales bacterium | reverse complement strand
AAGCACATCTCTCCATCACGGAGCCGATATTTATGATCCGTCCGTATCGTTGGCGAATCAGGCTCCTGACGGCAAGTTTGCACATATAGAAGACTCCAGTGAGATTGACATTCAGCACATCGTGCCAGTCAGATTCCTTCATGATTGCCAGCACAGAGTCTCTTCTTATTCCGGCATTGTTTACAAGGACTTCAAAGCTCCCGTACTTTGTATCTACGTACTTAAAGAATTGTCGTACCTGTTCGTACTTGCTTACATCGCACTTATGAACGTCGATGCTTTGGGCGAACTGGCTGTTCTCCTGTTTAAATTCTGCCATGGCTGCTTCGTCTGTGGAATACGTGACAATGACTTTGGCACCTGCCTTCAAAAAGCTGTCGGCAACAGCTTTGCCTATCCCCCTGGTTCCACCCGTGATGATGGCAGTTTGTCCCTTAAAATCATACATTTCCAGCACCTGATAAAAAGAAGTCAGCTATACCGTCGGCAGCCATTACCCGCGTGACTAACTGAACCTGGGCACTTCGACATAACAACCTTCGTATTACCGCTATGGACAGGTCCCTTCATGCTTTTGGAAAGCCCAATGCTGATCTCTAAGCCATCAAAGTTGGCGGAGAAAAGGCAACGCGGCAAATAGAGTGCGTACTCG
Organism: uncultured Dehalococcoidales bacterium; assembly: GCA_964557455.1. Lineage (GTDB taxonomy): Bacteria > Chloroflexota > Dehalococcoidia > GIF9 > AB-539-J10 > RBG-13-51-36. The sequence continues at coordinate 5,404 of CAZLAL010000193.1, read as the reverse complement.
AAGGTCTTTGGAGCAGCAACCTGTGGGTAATGTGCTTTCACCCAATTTTGCCGACAGATTTCTCCAGAGCATCAAAAGTTGTTCCAATCAAGCTTTGTTTGGCAGCATAATATTCCTCTTGAGCTATATTTGTCCAGTCGTTATGTTCTTCTCGTAGCATCTTGCATCGGTATTGGAGCATAGCTGCGAAGTCCTCTTTGTCATAAGTCGTGGTAAAGAGAAGCCGGCTGTCGTCGGATCTCATTGCTTTGACTTCAGCACTTATGTCAGGACTTTTTGTGGTCCGCTATTTACGTACGGTAGTCTCAATCGTGCCGACTGGAGGCTGATGTAGGGCGATCTCAGCCAAATGTCCTCTCTTAAACCAGATAGCTCAGCCACCAGGGTGGTAGTGCGGCTGGACAAGTAGGATTGATTGCGGATCTTGCGTTAAGAGATGGGTTTCAGGGTAGCGCTCTTATTGCATTTAGAAACGGGGTTTTCCCTGTCCCTGTTAAGATGAGTTGGATAAGAGGAGTTGCACTAGTCTTGGTCTCCGACATCGATGAGAGTTGCGGGAGAAACTCAGATATCAGAGGAGTTACGAGAAATTTGATTGCGCGCCTCCCTATGAATATGTGGGCCAACCGTACTTTTCGAGGGGACTCTGTCTACCACTGCACGCCGAGCATCAGAGAAACTAGGCCGCTGCCAATTCCCAGCATGGCAACCGTATCACCGGGATTGACGCGACCCTCGTCGATGCCGATAGCCATGGTGATGGGAAGGGAAACCGACGCGACGTTGCCCAGGTATTCCACAGTTGAAAAGTCTTTTGCCTTATCTAGTTCCAGGGTTTTGAAAAATAGTCTGCTCTGCACGGAGCTAACTTGATGAGTGAAAAACCTGTCTACGTCGGAGTTTTGCCAGCTAAGCTCTTGTTTTGTAGCCTCCCAGGTGTCCTTTGCTAATTTAGCTCCATTTTTGAGGAGTTGTGTAGAAGCTGTGTGCATTTCAGGAAGAATGCTCGGGTCGAAGAAATACGTATCAGCTTCTACCCGGCAAAGACCATTGTGCTGTGAAGCGGCGCGCGTTACCCCGCCGAGAAGCTTATGACCGAACCGCGAGAGGGAAGAGTGAGTCAACACTGCTGCTACTGCTCCTGAGCCCAAGGTTAGAGTCGCAAAGGCAAGTTTGAGTTTCTCTCTGGTGATTTCAGGGTCTTTGAGGACATTGTCGATTGTTGAATCAATAAGTCGTTTGCTGCTCTCGCAGCCAACCACAATGCCTGCCTTCACTTGCCCCAACTCAATCATATTTGCCAGGGTCACCATGCCGTTGATGAAACCCAGGCAAGCATTTGAGATGTCGAAAATGGTGGCTGTGTGAGGGAGGCCGAGCGAGTCATGAACCACTGTTGCTGTCGCTGGTTCCAGGAAGTCGCGGGATACTGAGGTGTGGAGCAGGCATCCGATATCCTCTTTTTTGATGCCAGATTTGGCGATGGCCTTTTCTGCCGCCTTTATGCTGGCTTGACTCGGCGTTACTCCGTCGTACCAGAATCGCCGTTCCCGAATTCCCGTCATCAATTCTAGACGACCGTATGGCAGATTGAACTTTTCGTATATCGGCGCTAGCCTTTCTTCTAGACTCAAGGATGTAACGATTTCATCAGGCAGTTCGTAGCCTAAAGACTCAACACAGACTTTCTTGTATAGCATTCGCCACCCTATTCCCTCCTCACGAAAGTCGTGAGGAGCTACGAGAAGAAGCTATGTCAACTCGCAGGCTCACTTCTGCCTGCTCGAAATCAATTTCGGAATATGAAACTTTGTTCTGAGATTTTCCCATCTTCCCGCGGATTCCGGGGGGATAATGTCATCCGGAATATATTTGCCCACTCCGGCCAGTACAGTGCAGACTTTTCTCGAGTTAGCTACCTCGTCGGGGACATACTCATCAGCGGCAGCAATAGCGGTAGAGAGCAGCCGACGAGGCGCTAGCCTGTCGACCCACTTAATTGCGAATGTGATCACTCTGTTTGGGACACGTTTATCCAGAAAGTTAAGCCCAAAGAGTAGTAGCCTATCTGGAGCGTACCTATCTACCAATTTGACCAGAAAACAGAATAGCTTATTTGCCAGAGACCTAGTTATGAAATAGAATCTGGACTTCTTTTCCTCTGGTATCGTGTCTTCCTGCGCTGCCATATCCTCTGCCATGGCCTCTCTCGCTGATGCCATATTATTATCGTTATTTTGGTCTTATTTGTCAATTACATGTGCAATGATGTGGTCGCGCCGATTGACATACTGGAATGACTAAGGTAAAATGCATTGTTTTGATATGGCTGACGTAAGACTTGGTTCAGGTGAGAGTTTTGAGGCTCTACTGCGCAGGTTTAATAGACAGGTGCAGCAAGACCGTATTCTAGCTGAAGTCCGCCGTCGCAAGCACTTTGAGAAACCCAGCGAAGAGAGACGAAAGAAAGCGGCGGCGAAAAGGCGCAAAAGCCTGAGATAATTACCCTTCTCTGGAAGATTTCGTTTCCGATTTCTGGAGTTCGTTTATTCGTATTGCCCAGTCTATATGACAAGAAGAGGAGTGAATTTTTTGCTGAGGTACTGGAGGTTAACTGATGGCACTGAAGGATAAGATTCAGGAAGCTCTTAAGGGAGCCCTCAAGCGGCAGCAGAGAGTAGAACTCTCTACATTGAGGTTGCTGTTAGCCGAGATAAAGAATGCTGAAATTGCACAGCAAAAGCCTGCTGACGATAACAAAGTACTTGATGTTATTGGCAAGGAAGTAAAACGTCGTCGAGAGAGCATCGAAGCCTTCAAGAAGGGGAATCGTAGCGATCTGGTCGCACAGGAAGAAGCGGAACTGGCTGTGCTTATGGGCTATCTTCCCAAACAGATGAGTCGTGACGAAGTTGTCGCCGCGGCACGACAGGCGATGGATGCGGTTGGTGCGAGAGGGCCGAGCGACAAGGGTAAGGTCATGTCTCAGCTTATGCCTGCAGTTAAAGGTAAGGCTGATGGCAAAGAAGTCAGCGAGATAGTCTCAGAATTGCTGGCTGCCCGCTAGATTTGCAGAGCAAGCGAGGTTTGTGAATTATTGCGTAATGGCGGGAAAGAAGTCCTGCCATTGTCGTTTATATTGCGAGATTTGCAGCGGTCATTTCGTCCAGGGGCTGAGTCGCTTGAGATTGTGATTCATGCAAATCGGCGCAAAACGAAATGAGATTCATAAGGGCAATTTGGCGTGTCAAATTTGCCTGGAGATTGGAGGGCAGAACCTGAGATTCAACTAAATGGAAGTCCGTTCATTTCGCGGTATACGCTATAACCAAACGATAGTCAGAGATTTAGCTCATGTCATCTGTCCTCCCTACGATGTTATCACTTCTGAACAGCAGAAATGCTACTATGGGAAGAGCGATTATAACGCTATTCGTCTGGAATTACCGGCTGAAGGCCAGGAATCTATAGCTGAGCGTTACGAGAGAGCAGCCATCACTCTTGGCCAATGGCTAAAGGAAGGCATTCTTCAGGCTGATGGTGTACCCAGCTTCTATTTACATGATCATCGATTCGCGTATCGAGGCGAAAGCCGGGTAAGGCGCGGATTGATAGCCCGTGTCAAGCTCGAATCGTGGGGCCGCGACATATATCCTCATGAAGAGACCTCTTCCAAGGCTAGGGACGATCGTTTGCGGCTGATGCAGGCTTGCCGAGCCAATGTCAGCCCGTTATTCTGTCTTTACCGGGACTCTCGGGGGAAAATTGCGTCGTTATTATCTGAGGCATCCCGAGCTAAGCCTGTGATTGAGGCATCAATTGTCGCTCCTTGGAAGCAAGTGCGGCGTGATGATTATCAGGAATCGCATACCGTATGGGCCATAACGGCTCCGGAGATTGAGCAAGAGCTGGGTAAGCTTTTATCCTCTGAGCCACTTTACATCGCCGATGGTCATCACCGCTACGAAACAGCCTTGACTTACCAACAGGAAAGGTTGCGAGAACAATCTCATCACTATAGTCTGTCCGCCGACGGCTTCAACTATGTGATGATGGAGCTAGTTGACTTTTCTGACCCTGGTCTGGTCGTTTTGCCCATTCACAGGTTGGTTCGCGGCATAGCGCCTCCGATGTTGGGGGAGCTCACAGGCAAACTTAGAGATTTGTTTGCGCTTGAGTCTGTTCTGCTGGAAGCTAATACCTCTCAAATAGCGTCCGATAGCTGCTTGGGAATCCTGGGTCTGCAGGGTGATTCACTGGTCTTATTGAAAACTCGGCAGGATATTTCGCTTGAGGCCATGATGCCTGGTAACAGGTCTCAAGCCTATCGAGGCTTTGGCGTTAGCATTCTCAATCATATTGTTTTGGAGCACATTCTGGGCGGAGCGAAAGATCTAGACCTTGCTTACACCGTGGATTTGGGAGAGGCTGACCAACAGATAAAGGAGGGGAAATATCAATTGGCTTTCGTATTTGGTCCGCTCCAGCCGGGGATAGTTAAGGCTGTTGCCGATGCTCAGGATAGGCTGCCCAAGAAATCAACCTATTTTTACCCTAAGCTCCCTGCCGGTCTAATCATCAATTCCCTGGATTGACCGCACTTGCCGAAAGCTGTCTATAGCTTCACCGCTCTTGCACTGTAAATACCAGGAAGGGCACGTATCTCCTGTAGCTGATCTTCGCCTAGCGGCTCATCGAGAGCTAGAATCATGAGAGCTTTTCCCCGCGGCTGCAGTCGGGATAGGTGCATCGAGCTGATGTTAATGTCAGCCTTGCCCGTTATATTGCCGATGGCACCAACCAGTCGCGGCCGGTCAAGATGGTCGCAGAAAAGGAAATATCCTCCCGTGGGGACGATATCCATCCAGAAGTCGTTGACCTGGACAATGTGAATCTCGCTATCCCTAATTGTGCCCGATATTGTGGTGGTTCCCACGTTGGTATTGACCTCTAGGGTAAGCAGGTTCGAGTAATTAAGACAACTCGCCTCTTTTTCTTCGCTTATTTTCAGACCATGCTGAGAGGCGATAAGGCCAACATTGACCAGGTTGATTCTCTCCTCGCTTGCCTGCTGCAGCAGCCCGCTGATGAGCGCTGTCTTAACCGGATTGCAATCGTAATTGCTCACTCCACCGCTGTATCTGATGTGGGTCGAGTTGATTTGTCCCTCCATCAGCTGGCTGGCGAGGCTGCCGATAGTCGTGGCAGCTCTCATGAATGGGACTAGCTCAGGGGATACGTGGGGGGCATTAACGGCGTACTTGCTGAACTGTCCTTGAAGCACCGCCAAGACTTCCGTCGCAACGTCTTTGGCTACACTGGTCTGAGCCTCAATTGTGGAGGCCCCGAGATGAGGGGTGACAATTATCTTGTCTTCGTGGAAGAGTGGACTATCTGTCACTGG
>CAZLAL010000192.1:0-3141 GCA_964557455.1 uncultured Dehalococcoidales bacterium | reverse complement strand
CAGAATTCACAGTTGAAGGGACAGCCTCGAGAATACTGGATGGTCATTGACTGGTACTTCTTCTTATTCATAAGTGCCCACACTGGCACCGGACTTGTTCTGATATCGGGAAACCCCTCGGATGTGTAGACATGCTTGGCACAGCCCTTCTGCAAGTCTTCCAGAAACAGCGGCAGTTTGTTTTCAGCCTCGCCAAATATGAGGTGGTCTATATCATCAAACCCGAAATCCTCATAACCGCGGCTGAAAAACGGGCCACCCGCAACAACCTTGGTTCCTAACTTCTTGCACCTATCGATGACCTCCCTCGCCGAAGTCTGCTGCACTACCATAGCGCTGAGAAAAACATAATCGGCCCACTTAAGGTCTTTGTCCGTCAGGGTCGTGGTATTCATATCCACGAGTTTTTTCTCCCAGTCCTTGGGCAGCATCGCGGCCACAGTCAATAAGCCCAGAGGGGGGAAAGCAGCCTTTTTGAAGATGAATTTCAAAGCATGTTTGAAACTCCAGAAAGTATCGGTATATTGGGGATAAACCAACAGTATTTTCAACTTGCGCTCCTTTTTACGCTCTTTTCAATACAGTGTTAAACGATAATACCACAAGACAGATTATTTTAACAGCGGCCTATTGACGCAGGGCGGCACAGAAACAGACGTCAGATTCAGGATGAGAGCTGGAGCTGCTGCAAGTCCGGCCCGAAAAAGTGATGCTAAGCGCGTGTGGAGGCCTCTCTGTGGATATCATTCTGGACATGAATTTCCTTGACTCATTGTACTCTGTTCCTCTTGCTGCCAAGACCGAGCAGTGCTATTGTTGCAAGGGCCGTTGATGAACCACATCCCCAACAAGCAGCTAATTGGCGATTGTATACGCTGGCTGTGAGAGGATATCCCAATTGGCTTAGTGGCCAAGCCCATCCTTGACGACTCAGAGGGTGCGATATAGCATAAGCTGGAGTTCGTGGAGAGTTAGACTGTTACATGGCAAGACTTAGTGCCTTCTTAATCGCAGTAGCCTTTCTTGCCGTTATGTTAGGATATGGTACTGCCCACGGCGCTCGTGAATCTTATACCCTCACTGTCACCAGCACCGCTGGAGGGTCGGCAATTACCCCTGGAGAGGGGATTTTCACGTATTATGGGGGAACAGTAGTCGACCTTGTGGCCGGGATTGACTTGGGCCACCGCTTTGTCAACTGGAGTGGCAACGTGAGCACAATTGCCAATGTTGATGATGCCATCACCACCATCACCATGAACGACCGCTGTTCTATCACCGCCAATTTCGAGGAGGTCAACTTTATGGTCGCCGCAGGTTACTATCACACCGTGGGGCTCAGGTCTGACGGCACCGTGATCGCCGCGGGCTTCCAACAACTCTACGGCCATGGGACGTACGGGCAGTGCAATGTTAGCGACTGGGTGGATGTTACCGAGGTCGCGGCCGGCTACACTCATACGGTCGGGCTCAAGTCCGATGCCACCGTCGTCGCTGCAGGAGGCAATAGCAAGGGGCAATGCAGTGTCAACGACTGGACGGATATTGTAGGGGTGGCTGCAGGCTCCAGGCACACGGTAGGGCTGAAGTCCGACGGCACTGTCGTTGCCACAGGAGACAACACTAGAGGGCAGTGCGATGCAGGAGCCTGGACCGATATCACTCAAGTCACCTCAGGCGACTACCACACGGTGGGACTTAGGTCCGACGGCACAGTCGTGGCCGTGGGAGACAACTCCTACGGACAATGCAATGTCGGGGGCTGGACCGACATCGTCCGGGTCGCCGCAGGCGTGTGGCACACAGTGGGGCTTAAGAACGATGGCACGGTGGTTGCCGCAGGATACAACGACATCGGGCAATGCAATGTCGGCAGCTGGACGAACATTGTCCAGGTCTCCGCGGGGGGCAGACACACAGTGGGCCTCGAGTCTGACGGCACTGTGGCTGCGGTAGGCACGAACTGGGCGGGGCAGCTCGATGTCGGCGATTGGTCGAACATTACCCAAATCGCCGCAGGCGACTACCACACAGTAGGAGTCAGGTCCGACGGCACAGTGGTTGCTGTAGGATGGAACGACTTCATGCAGTGTATGGTCGACAGATGGACGCTCATCAACTAGATTGCCACAGACGGAAGAGGATATGAACATGCAGGAGTGGACAGAGGAATAAACCAGGAACAATAATTTGATGGCACCATGCGGGTTGTGTTGCGGAGCCTGAGAGGTTTGCATCGCAACAAGAGATGGCAACGAGGAGTTGAAGGGAAGCATGGCGAACCTTTGTGGCGCAAAGCCCCAAGAGACAGAATGTCTTAGCTGCATGCAACCTCATCCGCCGAAAAAGCGCTACGTCTGGTGCGATGCGTGCGGGATAAGGGATTGCGCGAAATCAAAGGAATATTACTCTTGCCATCAGTGTCGCTAGTGGCCGTGCAGCCTGATTCAGAATTTCCCTCTTGCCGCCGGTGCTCGCGTAATGAAGAAAGCGATTCCCAAATCGAGGGCTAAGGTGGTCGCCTGCGGTGATGGAGAAGGCAGCGTCGAATGGGCGTGCAGAATGTGAAAAATATCACTGTCCTTCATGTGGCAGCCCGCTTTTCAGAGGCGCACAGAGTTGCAGGGTCTGCACAAGACAGATCATTTTAACAGCGGCCTATTCAAGCTAGGCGGCAAAAGTAACAGGCAGACGCACTATGACACTCATGATGTGGCAGCGCCTGCTACGATATTTTGGTCACAATTTGACTCGCGCAGATAAGGCGAGCTCCAAATCCCGCTTGGTAATTCTCGATGCAGCGCCTCTGCTGACAACTGAGACCCTACGCCTGCTCCAGAGATATCGCGGAAGCCTGCGGACACTTGACACAAGGGCACTTCAGGAATAATATGGCAGGCTGTCGCGTAAACAGAAAGGAGGGAAAACATGGCAGTTACAATGAATTCCAGCCTCAAGGAGCTACTTGCCGATCCGAAGGCAAAGGCTGTGCTTGAGAAGCACTTTCCTGGCTTCTCGGGCAATCCTCAACTGCAAATGGCAATGGGCATGACCCTGAAACAGATTCAGCCTTTCTCTCAGGGTGCCATCACCGATGACAAGTTGAAGCTCGTTGAAGAGGAACTGAAGAAAATCTAGAGC
>CAZLAL010000191.1:0-2710 GCA_964557455.1 uncultured Dehalococcoidales bacterium | reverse complement strand
CCTAGGTGCCTATGAGAGGTACCTGACGGGGCAACTTGAAGACTATGCCTATCCTGAAGAAGAAGTAAGGAAGGCCCAGCTTGAACTGCCCAAGGTACCTTAAAGAAGACTGCTGGTGCCATGGCGATTCTTTGCCATGGCGCCAGCTCAGCACTCAGCTCATTTGACTGGCGGACATCCGGAGACATGATCTGACAGCCAACTGTGGCCACGGCATGTTCTACCAGCACCGGTAAGAAGTCACAACCGGCGACCGCTTTTCTGCTATAAGGCTCGATACTCTAAGGTATGACAGTTGGTTTCTCTTTACTGGGATATTCCAGAAAATCTGGATGCATGTTGCCACCGATAAGCTAGCCAGCGACAATATCAAGCGGGTAGCGGAGGCCATAGACTACCAGTTCCCTTTGCCAATAATAGCCAGTGTTGGCAGCCAGAGTAAGCAAATCACAAGTGTGGTCAATATGATGATGGGTGAGCAAAACCCCGTGAACTAATAGCTATGTTAGGCGTGCCCCTTTTGACTCAGGCAGACCGGCTCACCGGCTGTCTATCACTCTCTCAGTAGCACCGAAAAATTCCTGACACTGAGCCAACTCTTCAGCCAGAATCTGACGACCTTTCTCGGTCAATTTGTAGCATCGGCGCTTTTGCTTAGAAATCTGCTGCCATGAGCTTGCCACGAGTCCCCTGCTCTCCAAACGACGTAACGCAGAGTAAAGAGTGCTTGCTGCCAGATTAAAATAGCCTTCGCTCCTCCGTTCCAGCTCTCTGGCAATCTGGTAGCCATGCACGGGCACTAGCTCACCTATAATAAAGAGTAACAAAGGCTCAACAACGCCCCGCAACGATTGATAAACATAAGACTGCGACATACTGTATTTATTATACCATTTTCAGAAGATTAAAACACCCTGTTATACTGACTTACCTACTTTGGAAGACGAACTTGCTCTTGGAGAGGCAAAGACTCGATAGCTTCGTCGTTCCAGTGACTCCTCATGGCAAGTTATTATCACCAGGCATACCAAAGTTGTCATCCATGTATCTCAGCCTCTGCATAACATCGCGAGGCAGTGAACAATTCTACCCTCAGATTTGCTCTCCCCCTCTCACTCGCCGCTTTATTGCCCATGCAGCTAGCGCCACCGCAAGCAGGAGCAAGGCCACCGCGACTAACTTCTGCACCGCAGGCAAATTGACGGCCAGGGTGCTCATGGCCACAGTAGGCGCCAGCGCAGCCCTCACCATCGGCTTGAGCTCGGGGTGTTCAGTTATAAACTCGGCTATCGGCGGGCTGATCCTGTAATAGAGCCCTACAAAAGCTCGCCCCACCGCGTTGGTCAACAAGTATTGGTCTCTGAACTGACGGAGAACTCCAATTTCATCCGCCATGGGACTTCCATAGGCTGCGGTGGCGATGAAGCACGGCCCAGGCCTGACAAAATTGGCTCTAATGGAGTAGGAGCTATACATGGTTATCATAGTGGTGGCATCATTAACATCAGCCATGGCAGCCACATCACCCGACCAGCTGTGGAAAAAATACCCTTCGCCAGGTTCAGCTACAAGGTCTACCGGAGTACCCAGGGGATATACAAACGTCCCTTCGCCAGGGTCCGTTACCTGGCCCCCGCTCGTGCTGGATATGCCCAATACTGCTGAGGGTGCGGGATGCCACACGTCAAAATTAGCAGTGATGGAGTAGGAAGCGTTCATGGCAATGGTGGTGGATGAAGCATAAACATCAGCGATGGCACTTACATTCCCGGTCCACTTCACGAACTCATAGCTTTCCTCAGGCATAGCTACAAGGTCGACTGTCGTATTAGCGGCATAGACAAAAATACCCTCGCCGGGGGCGCTCACTGAGCCGCCATCGGTGCTGGAGACAGTGAGGCTATGCCAACCTTCCTCCAGCTCGAAGCTTCCCATAATAGAATAGAAGTCATTCATGGTGATATTTGTCGAGGCAGAGTAGATATCGTCTATGCTACCTACATCCCCAGTCCATTCAGCAAACTGGTAGTGTTCCTCTGGCGCAGCAACGAGTTCGACCTCCGTGCCCGTTTCATAGACAAATGTACCCTCCCCGGGTGCGGTCACCGACCCGCCAGAGGTACTGGAGATAGCTAGACCACACCAGGCTTCTTCCAGTTCAAAATTGGCGGTGACTTCATAGTTACCATTCATCGTTATGGTCGTCCCGGCAGCGGTGACATTGCCAACCGTGGCCACATCACCCGTCCACTCAACAAACCGGTAGTGTTCTTCAGGTGCAGCAACAAGATCAACCACTTCATCGGTATCATAGAAGAACCGCCCTTCACCAGGGCTAATCACTGAGCCCCCAGCCGTGCTCGATGACACCAGGCTATATTCGCCCTCCAGAGGCTCAACAGCAATACCGAGTCCAGCAATAATGTGCTCCGCCTTGCAGATGACCACAAACTCCTCGGAGCCGGCAAAAATCAGTCCCACAAACTCCCCACCCTTGTCCACCCCTGAACCTGAATCGCCCGGTGCTGCGAAAGACCAATTGTCTTGGGCCACTACAATCTGGTCCACAAAATAAGCTGACTTGTCGTCGTAGCCAACCACGACAGACACGTTGGTATGAGTCACCTCACCCATGGTTACGCCCGTCGTGCGCCCAGACTTTCGCAACGTATCTCCAATAGAGACCCCAGTCCAGCCTTCAATCCAGTAA
>CAZLAL010000190.1:0-3888 GCA_964557455.1 uncultured Dehalococcoidales bacterium | reverse complement strand
AAAAGAACTGGAAGAAAAAGGAAAGATAGCTAAGTCAGCTTCTCGGAAGCTGGCGTTTCTTTCTACGGAAGTCAAGAACAAGGCTTTGTTCAATATTGCTGATGCCCTCATCGATCATCTCAATGATATCTTGATTGCCAACAAGACAGACTATGAACAGGCGAAGGCTTCGGGTATGAGCGAAGCTATGCTGGACAGGCTGATGCTTTCGCCCTCCCGCCTGGATGCCATAGCTCAAGATGTAAAGACAGTTGCGGCGCTGCCCGACCCGGTGGGTGAGGTGCTGGAGGCGCGAACCTTGTCCAACAGTCTAGAGATAAGTAAGAAGCGAGTCCCTCTGGGGGTTATCGGCGCGATATATGAGAGCCGCCCCAACGTCACCATAGACATATCGAGCCTGTGCCTCAAATCGGGAAATGCTGTCATCCTGCGCGGTGGTAAGGAAGCCATAAACTCCAACAAAGCTCTAGCGGAAGTAGCTCAGGAGGCTTGTGACCAGGCTGGCGTGCCCCAAGGAGCTATCCAAATCATCGAGTCCACGGATCGGGCTTTGGTCAAGCGCATGCTTAAGATGAAGGGGACAATTGACCTGATGATTCCTCGCGGCGGCGCTGGATTAATTAAGCTCGTCTCAGAAAATGCTGCTATGCCGGTGGTCACAGGTGGTATCGGTGTTTGCCATACCTACGTGGACAAGAGCGCCGACCTGAATAAGGCGGTAGCCATTGCCTACAATGCCAAAGTCCAGCGCCCCACTGTGTGCAATGCCTTGGATTGCATCCTGGTTCATAGTCAAATTGCCGAAGCCTACCTGCCAGCTATTGCCAGAGAGTGGGCTAAGGCCGGGGTGGAAATGCACTGTGACAAGCGAGCTATGGCCATACTTAGAGACAATCATGCCATTCTGAACGAAGTGAAGAATCTCTTGGTCCCGGCCACAGATAAGGATTGGGGGAAGGAATACCTATCGCTGAAGGCAAGTATCAAGGTGCTTGACTCGCTGGACGAAGCCCTGGACCACATCGAGAAATACGGCTCAGGCCACTCCGAAGCCATAGTCGCCGAAGACTATTCGGCAGCAGCCCGCTTCCTCAACGAGGTAGATGCCGCCTGTGTTTATGCCAACGCGAGCACCCGGTTCACTGACGGCAGCCAGTTCGGCTTAGGAGCCGAGATAGGCATAAGCACCCAGAAATTTCACGCCCGCGGTCCCATGGCTTTGAAAGAGCTCACGAGCTACAAGTGGATTATCCGGGGCAGTGGACAGATCCGCCCGTAGTCTCTCCGTCACATTGATGAAAAACCGGCATCACAAGACCGCACCATATATTCTCAATAGTCCCGCTCGCGAGAGCCAAACCTCCTTAACCTCAACGCTTTTGCCAGAGCTGGCATGCCCCCTAAGCCAGGGCATCCGGTGGGACTGCATCAGCGCCACGATATGCAATCGAGCCAACCTTATCCTCAAGCTGTCTGGCAACTCGATAACCTGGAATCCCAGCCGGCGAGCGTGATTATACAGGGCGGTCCAGCCATACACTGCTACTATGTCACCATAATTGCCATCGCCTGCCTCCCTAGCAAGAATTCGCAAACCATCCTTCGCATCGTTGACGAATCCTCGCGGGAAACCCTGCCTGCCCGTGCCCGAGCTTGACCGTCGTCTGTGAACAATCCATGTATTATTGAAGTGTAGTCTGATGACGCGGTCGCCAGGATTAACCTCACAACCATCCTCCAGCTTGACAGGACGGCCTCTGTGACGTCTTACCTCAATGCAGAAAACGCTCTGTTCCCCCAGAGCTTTGATACGGAGAGCCCTTGCGTGAACTCTGTTTATGATTGGTAACAGGCCGCGTATAGCAGCTACCACAAGAAATGCCATTTATCACCCCAGTAACTCGTTCCCAGCATCTGGTCACACAGCATGTACAAGCGTAACTCTCTGGGACAGCTGGCAATCCGACCGTTAATAACCTGTAGCTACCGCACTGGCTGGTTAACGTTAGAAATGATGTTCTTCCACTTCCCCATATTACGGGAGCGGTCCTCCAGCGTGGTCACCACTTCAACGCGAATAGACGGCCGCTCAACTCCCAGGATACGCAGCTTCTGTGCCATTTGTTCTCGGACGCTGCCGGCCACATGTCCGTTCCCTTCGTCGAACATTAGTCGCAGACAGATGCCGTCTTGTTCGTGGACTACCTGGTACTGCCGTATATCCGCGAAGCTTTCCAGCACGTTCCAGAAATGGACGGGATGAACGGCAACCTGTTTCCCTCCCCGACCTTGAAGATAGAGAACATCGTCGTTCCTGCCGTTGATGGCCAGGATACGTCGGAATGGCTGCCCACACGGGCACGGCTCCGGAGCCAGTACCATCATATCAGATATTTCGTAGCGGATGACGGGCTGGGTGAAGCCGAAGAGGCTGGTGAACAAGATTTTGTGCCCCAGAGTGCCATCGGGCACAGGCTGGTTGTTTTCATCCACTACTTCAACAACGCCCAGGTCCTCAAAGATGTGCATCCCCTGGCCAGGGTTACACTCCATAGCGCGCAGCCCCTCCTGAGTGCCATAGATGTCAAAAACCGAGCTTCTTGGCCAGGCAGCCTGGAGCTGCTTCCGCAATTCGCTGGTCAGCGGTTCACCTCCACCGGCAATAATGGATGGACTGATACGCAAGCGCCCTCGAAGCTGCTCTGTCACAAGCAGCCCCACCATGGACGGGAAACCGCGAAGGAGGTGAGGCTGAATTGAATTCAACTGCTGAACCAGCTCTTCAATAGGAGCAGTAGCCGGTAGCACGTTATAACGGTAGAGGCCGATATCCATGCTCAAGGGGAGACGATAGCTGTCGTGTAAAGGGCTGTGGGAGCCGATAGTGACAATAGTAGGGCGTCTCATCGAGAAAGGAATAACCCCCATCATAGCGGCAATCCGCATACTTGTCGCTTCCTGAATACTCCACTCTTTCCGATTGAATACGACCACCGTTTTCAGCCCGGAGCTGCCGGCCGTAGTGAGCACACGATACTCCCCCAGATAATATTCATCACCGGAAATTCGGGCCATATGCTCTTGTAGTTCGGAGAGGCGCAAGCGGGGATCGGTAACGATTTGGTCGAAATGCTTCATGTAGGTTTTCTTGTCCAGAATGGGGAAGTCTTCGAGAGCATAGGGTTGGGCTAGGTGCTGAGTGCTGCAGAACTCGCGGTAGAAAGGAGACCGCCGCGTTACCCAATTAAAAAGCTGGACTAGCCGGCGCTGCTGCAACTCCTCAAGCTTGGCGCGGGGCCAGCATTCATGCTTGATTAACGCTTGCCGATAAACGATGGCTCGGGCCAAATCCCCCAAGCGACGCATCGTGTGCGGCTCTTTCATTCAGTGTTGTCCTCGAATTACCTTAAAGAGCCTTCGCCTCCACTGTCCCCAGGAACTCGTCAGCCCCAGGCAATTCTCGGCGTTTTAGCATACATCGTATTACTAGGTATCTAGCATTATAGACCGACCCCTATCTATTGTCAAGTGCGCCACGAATCTGGGCAAACAGCATCAACATGAGAATAGCTCCTGAGGCTAATCCTCTTTCTTGGTAAAATCTGGTAAAGCATTCCCGAAGTACACTTTGGTATGGGGCCATGGTATTTCTATACCCTCGGCATCAAAAGCCTTCTTAAGGCGAAGTCTCAGCTCCCCCATCACCGCCCACTGCTGTATGGGCTTGACATCCCCCAGAATCTTGATATCTATTCCCGAGTCACCCAGATTATCAACCCTCTCGGCCCGGGGGGCACTGATGATCTTCTCACGCCAGTTTTCATCCTCGGCGAGTTCTTTGCCCACCCGGTCTATCACGCTTATGGCGTGGTCGAGGTCGGTGCCATA
>CAZLAL010000189.1:0-5263 GCA_964557455.1 uncultured Dehalococcoidales bacterium | reverse complement strand
TGGTCTAAGGCGGGAAAAGGAAAAACCTGTGCCGCCACCGCTCTTGTGAATCAAGGCAGTGTATTTGACTGTATCGAAGATGGACTCCATGGAGTCCTCGATGGGCAAAACAAAGCAAGCTGACAGTTGCCCTAGTTCGTGGCCGGCATTCATCAAAGTAGGGGAGTTAGGTAAGAACTCCAGCCTTTCCATCAGTTGATAGAAAGCATTCTCATGAAATGCGACGTCCGCTTCAGAATTATAGCTAGGCTCGGCTGATGCAATATGTCTGGCTACGCGGCGAAATAACTCTTGCGGGGTCTCAGTAACCTGCCCTTTTCCATCCTTTGCCAGATATCGTTTTTCTAGGACTCTTAGGGCATTATCGCTGAGTTTTATTCCGGAGACGACTTGGCTTCTGGCCTGGGGAGAAAACTCATCGGCGGTCAGAATTTCCCTGACGATTTCCTCGATTCGAGAGGAGGACACAGGCTGTTTACTGTGCCGGGGAACCAATCCCTCCATACCCGGAAGCGGATGAGCTATCTCCAGACGCTGGCTGACTTGTTCTGTAAATCTCTCCAGCAATTTCCTATCGGTTATACCCATTGACTCGCCGGCAGCAAAAACAGCTTGGGCAACTCTATCTTGGCCAACAGTCTTTTGGGTCTCTTTCCGACGGGTCTTGGGCATCTTATCTCCTTCTGCGATCGGCTACTGAATTCAACCTCTTAGAAGACGGTAGTGATAGCTGGTTCGCCGGTGTCAACTCCCTACGTACTGCCAAGCTGTCTACCTCTTGTTTTAAAGCGCCGATATCAGCAAATTCTCGATACACACTGGCAAAGCGGATATAAGCAATGTGGTCCAGTCTTTTTAGTCCCTCCATCACCAGGTCACCAATGTGGGAGCTAGAGACCTCTCTCTTCCCCTCCTTGTACAGCTCAGCTTCGATGGTGTCCACAAACTTCTCTATGGTGCCTGTAGGCAGCGGCCGTTTCTCACAGGCTCTGCGAATGCCCTGAAGAAGCTTGTCCCGGCTGAATTCCTCACGGCGCCCGTCCTTTTTGATGACAAAAATATCATTTGGCTGTATACGTTCGTATGTTGTGAAGCGAGCATTGCAGGCGAGGCATTCCCTGCGTCTCCTCACTACTTCGCCTAGGCTCCGAGAATCTATTACCCTTGATTCCTGCGCCCCACAATAAGGACAATTCACTAAGCCAGTCTCTCCTACACCTTGTGGCCTGAGTGTATTGTACCACTAGATGTAGTAAAATGCAATACCCCTTCTAGGCTGTCAACCAGGATTTTCTAGAATCTACGGCGACAGTCAGTGCACTGGCAATGTCTGTCCCAGGGATGCTAGTCGCTGTGTCCGATGAGTTGGGAGGACTCTCCTCTGTCAAGCCTATTCTGCTGAGCAATATCAATGGAAAAAACTAGCCCTGTCACAAGGCCTGAACGGTGTCCCCACATGCTAGGGCCGGTTGGAGCCCAGGTGTTCCTCATCCTCGTTCCCTCTTGTGCACAATAGGCTATCAGCTATAAGAGAGCGCGCCGGTGTCCTTTATGATTGTCCTGTTCAGCGACCAGATATTTCTGATTGCCTCTATAGTTCCAATACCGGCAGCGGCTGCATGCCCGCATGGACCGAAGAAGTGCCACTGAGGCGCTCCTGTGGTTCGAGCCCTGATGCCGGCATATGTTGTGCCGTTTACTGTCCGTCCTAATACGTGGTTCAGGAAGTCTGGGTCGTTATCAACGACTCCGGCCGTAAGATGATGGGTCATGGTATTGCATATGTCCAGCAGCGACTTGAGGTCATCTTTCGATTCCCACGTCGTTATGACCTGAAAAGGCCCAAAAACCTCGGTGGTAACCAAATCAAAATGTGACGCCATACCCTTTAAAGGTACAAACACGGCAGTGGGTTCAAAGCTGCCATAGCATGATGGTATCGAATGCCTCTTGAGGCGCTTGCCGCCAAACTGAATCTTCGCGCCCGTGATCTTCAGCAACTTATCGATGTGTTCCTCGATCATCTCGTTGGTCCACGTCAGCACCGGACCGATCGTAAGATCTTTTATGCTACGTTTTGCCGCAAGTTCTGCGATTTTCGTTAGGAGTCCAAGCTTCACCCAGTTCTCGTGGACAGCCAATAGACTCTGGGCCGAACATTTCTGACCGCTGGCCGCGTAGGCATCCGCTTCACACTGCGCTGCTACAAAGTCAATCATTGATGGGATTGGATTCGGGCCGATTATCTTCCAATCGAAGCCGGCGTCCTCAATCCGGCATTTTCCTTTGGTCAGTTTCAATAATCGTTCCGCTACCGGAGTACTGCCGGTGAACTGGGTCAGCTGAATGACTGGGTTGCTAACTAGTTTCTCCATGACCTGACCGCTGCAGTGAATCAGAAGCAGGTCTTGCGGAGGCATTCCACAATGGAGAAGCAGCCTCACAAGAGCTTCGGCAACGATTGAGGTAAGTGTAGCTTGCTTGAGAACTGGTTTGTTTCCCATATACAGGGCCCCCATTGTCTGCAGGGTCATTATCTCCATCGGGAAATTGAAAGGTGTGATCACGGCGACTGGACCGTGAGGCCAGCGATAGTCGATGGCCTCCTGGCCCAGGTGGTCGCCCGGAGTAGTCTGTCCCTTGGCCAGGAACTTGACCTGGTCGCTGGAGAAGTTCTGCAGGAATGCGGCGGCCGTAGTCACTTCACCACGACATTGCGCAGTGTCTTTAGGCATAACCCTCTGAATCAGCCTCGTAAAGTAGCTTTCGCCTTCGCCACTTCTAAGAAAATCGGCGACCCTCTGGCTGATTTGTCCGTACAGCACATATCTTTCGACGTTCGTGACGGGATTATGCAAACCGTATTTGGGGCACTTTGCTAGGGATTGAATGAAAGGCGCCAACTCCTTTTCACTGGTGTCCGGTGTCTGTATGAACGGTTCGCCCGACATCGGGTCCACGACCTCTCTGTATCTCTTGGCTTTTACCCATTTCCCATCGACAAAATTCATCAGATGGGCTGGCTTGGCCCCCGAGATTTCATCGGGCTGCCAGGGGAAGATGTCGTCTAGCGTTCCTTTTGTGACCTTGTTCATTCTTTACCGCACCTCATTTCTGTCTTATTTGTTGCTCCTATAAGGGTTTTCTCTGCGGACTAGTCCTCCGTATGTTACAAACAGTGATTACTTGAGTGAAAAGAATCTGAAAGCCTGCAGTGATCGGGTAGTTGGCGGGGATGCCCATGATTCGCCCTCACACTTCTCTTCCTAATAGCCAATTCCGCAACCGGTTGAGTAGTCCGACGGCCCATTAATGCCGTTACGATACTAGCTGTTTCTGTGGTACTTGTCAAGCTCCCAGCTGTGCGGCATCGCTAGCTATGTTGGTCTTGAGGCCTGATTGGTGGCGAGAGATAGTTTCAGGGCGTTGCCTTACCATGCTGTGAGGTCAGATACCGTTTTCTGATCTAGTCGGGGAATCACCCGGGTCAACAACTCAACCGCGGCATTGAAATCGTCTCGATGCAGGATGCTGCCGTGGCTGTGAATATAACGAACCGGCAAGCTGAGCACTACTGTTGGGACACCACTGCCATGCAAATGGATAGCCGCGCCATCCGTCCCTCCGCGGACCCCATCAACGCGAATCTGAATCGGTATGGCGTATGTCTTTGCCATGTCCGCCAGAAGCGTACGCAATCCGTGATTGGGGATCATGTCCTGGCGGTAGA
Organism: uncultured Dehalococcoidales bacterium; assembly: GCA_964557455.1. Taxonomy (GTDB): domain Bacteria; phylum Chloroflexota; class Dehalococcoidia; order GIF9; family AB-539-J10; genus RBG-13-51-36. Next base: position 1,533 of record CAZLAL010000189.1, on the reverse strand, counting down.
ATGTCAGAATGGGACCGCGACCAAGTCGGAGTGTCTGCTGCGCCTCCTCGCCGGCCCCGGGCATATCATTTACCCCTGTGGACTCCAGCACAATGGCAACATCAGGATTCACTACCTTTACGCTGGTCGTTGCTCCTCGCATGCCGATCTCCTCCTGAACAGTAGCCACCGCAAAAATCGTATTCGGATGAGCGACGTTGAGCATTCTCTGCATTGTTGTTATCAACACGGAGCAGCCCGCTCGGTCATCAAAGGCTTTGCCGAGATAGGCTTTTCCACTGGCTAGAACGGCGAATGGACTGACCGGCAGTATGGGATCAGCGACACAAACTCCCGCCTGTTCAGCTTCTTCGCGCGAAGTCACACCGATGTCAATATACATGTCTTTCCTCTCGACCATTTTGCTGCGCTCCTCATCTGTTAGGAGGTGAGGAGGCTTGGCACCAATAATGCCAATAAGATTCCCTTTCGCGGTCTTGATGACTACTCTTTGTGCCAATAATACATGATCCCACCATCCTCCTAATGCAGAGAACCTTAGGAAGCCGTCTCTGGTGATATGGCTTACGATGAAGCCGACCTCATCCATATGGGCGGCCAGCATTATCTTTGGATCGGCCGCATCTCCCCGCTTTCTGCATATTACGCTGCCCAGTCTGTCGTGGCTGACCTCGCCGAGTGGCTTGAAGTGCTGCTGGAGGAGACGCCTGACCTCACTCTCATGCCCAGCTACGCCGTCAGCTTCAGAGAGTTCTTTCAAGAGGGTTTCTACATCGTCCATCGCTGTTACTCTGTATAGACATAATTGTGAATGGGTTTGTTCTTTAGTGGCCCAATGGCCAGCATTAGAATGCTACGACTCTCATCGGCGCTTGTCAAGGCTCGAAGAGCGGTCGGCTGTAAGGATAAGCTACGTCGGCAAGCGCGTAAGTGGACAATGCCAGAAGAATATGTTAGGTTTCCATTAACGCATTGCAAAGGCGGCCAAGTTTGTGCTGCGTTCACTGTCAATATCGTGGAAGGTTTTGAAGCGTATTGTTTGTAGAAATCCTGCCGGGGCTTTATCGAATTGAAGTTCCTCTTCCTGGGAGTCCTCTAAAAGCCACCAATTCATATGTTGTCAAGGGAGCAGAGCGGGCTCTAATCATCGATACCGGGTGGAACCGTGAGGACTGCATGGCTGCACTTGTCTCAGGCCTAGACGAATGTGGCGTAGATTTGGATCAAGTTGATTTCTTCATCACGCACATGCATGCAGACCATTCAGGTTTAGTCTCAAATCTGGCCAGAGAAGGAACAAGGATTTACTTTGGCAAGGCAGATGCGGAGATAATCAGGTCTACTACTCCTGAGCACTGGCAGAAACAGATTAATTATGGTCGTAAATGCGGCTTTCCCGTGGAAGAATTGGAGAGGGCTATGGGAAGTCATCCGGGTCGCAGATACAGCCCGAGTAATTCCTTGAACCTGGATGTCTTAGGGGACGGTGATACTATAAGCATCGGGGATTATGTATTCCAATGTATTGAGACT
>CAZLAL010000188.1:0-9444 GCA_964557455.1 uncultured Dehalococcoidales bacterium | reverse complement strand
CGCGGGGTCGTGGGTTACAATATGATTCTCGGCCGATGCTCAATCATAGCACAGTCCCCTCTGAAGGCACCTTTCCCAGAAACCGATTCAACTTGTCTGGGACAGAACTCAAGGAAATGGCCAAAAAGCTGCGCCGTGATGTCATCACTATGATAACTACGGCAGGCAGCGGACATCCTGGTGGCTCTTTGTCGGCAGCCGATATTGTTGCGGCGCTTTATTTCAAGGTCTTGCGCCATGACCCCGAAAATCCCCAGTGGTCCGACCGGGACCGATTTATCTTGAGCAAGGGCCATGCTGCTCCCATCTTATATGCTGCCCTTGCTGAAGCTGGCTATTTCCCTGTAGCGGAGCTGGCAACGTTGAGAAAGCTGGATAGCCGTCTTCAGGGGCATGCTGATAGTAAATTGACCCCAGGCGTAGAAATGTCGTCTGGTTCCTTAGGCATGGGTTTGTCGTTTGGCATTGGTGTTGCGCTGGCTGCCAGGCTTGATTCCAAAATCCACCGTACATACGTGCTCCTCAGTGATGGAGAATGTCAGGAGGGACAAACATGGGAGGCAGCTCTTTCGGCAGCCCAGTTCAAACTAGATAGTCTGATAGCCATAGTTGACTACAATGGTATGCAGCTTAGCGGATGGACCTGTGACATCATGAGACTCGAGCCTTTTACTCGGAAATGGCAAGCCTTTGGCTGGCATGCTATTGAGATAGATGGACATGACTTTGAACAGATTCTGTCCGCTTGCCAAAGAGCCGAAAAGACGAAAGATAAACCCACCGTCATCATGGCTCACACCGTGAAGGGGAAAGGGGTTAGTTTCATGGAAAATAATGTGACGTTTCACGGCAAGGCACCTAGCAAAGAAGAAGCTGAAAGGGCACTGAAGGAGTTGGAGTAGACATGCTTGAAGCCTCTACCCGCGAAGCCTACGGGAAAACTCTGGTAGAACTGGGCAGACAGGACAAGAGTGTTGTTGTTCTGGATGCCGACCTGTCATCCTCAACGATGACGAACCTTTTTGCCCGCGAGTTTCCCGAGCGCTTTTTCAACTGTGGCTTAGAGGAACAAAACATGATTGGCATAGCTGCTGGGTTAGCCGCCTCGGGGAAAGTCGTTTTTGCCAGCAGTTTTGTTGTTTTTGTCGTCTTTCGGTGCTTTGACCAATTGAGACTGCTCGTTTCGCAGCCAAATCTAAATGTTAAGGTTGTAGCTACACATAGCGGTATTAGCGTGGGAGAGGACGGCACGTCACATCAGGGAATTGAAGATCTAGCTTTGTGTTGTGCTCTTCCCAGCTTCACCGTTGTCGTCCCTGCCGACGCTATAGAGGCTGGTGAGGCGGTAAAAGCGGCGGCCAGCAGGCACGGGCCTTTCTACATTAGACTAAGTCGCCCTAAGACACCCATTGTTTACCCTGAAGGCTGCCATTTCAGTTTGGGTGAAGCGGTAACCATGAGACAAGGCGGAGATGTAACTGTTATAGCCACGGGTATTATGGTGGCTAGAGCTCTGGAAGCGGCAGATAGCTTGGCACGACAAGGTATAGATTGCCGGGTAATCAACATGCATACACTGAAGCCTTTGGATGAAGCAGCCGTGGTCAAGGCAGCTTCGGAGACAGGCGCAATCGTTGTTGCCGAAGAGCACTTGGCCCAGGGCGGTCTGGGCAGTCGAATTGCTCAGGTAGTAGGTAAACAGAGGCCAGTGCCTGTGGAATTCGTCAACCTTGGCGACAGGTATGCTGTGTCAGGAAAAGCTGAAGAGTTGCTTCAGAGATACGGATTGACAGGCAAGGATATTGAAGAGTCGGTGAAGTCAGCGGTTAGGAGGAAGCGGTGAGTTCGAGTTTGGCTGCGAAGACATAGATTATCAGCCGGTGCGACCGAGGCCGTCTATGAAGAAGCGGTTTTTGATTGTCTTAAGTCTCGAGGTAGCGCTTGGCTTGCTCGTCTTGTCGGGCTTGAGTTGTACGGGGCGCGTCGCTTACCCAGCCAGCCCTATTGCTAATTGGCTTCCGGCGACGGAGTCTGAATTCCAGCACTACGTCACGCCCGAATGCCCGTTTGTTGATGATGCTCTGGCTGACATCTTGGGCGACCCGCCTTATGTACTTTCGCAAGCCGGCTTCAATGATATTCGAGACTGGGTCGCTGCCAATACGGATTATGTATCTGACGAAAAGCAATGGGGGGAGGACTATTGGCAAACTCCTGAAGAGACTCTGGCCTACCACACCGGCGACTGCGAGGATTTTTCTATTCTGTTATGCTCGCTTCTTAGAGCCTATGGCATCAATGCGACGCGGGTATATGTCGTCCTTGGTGCTGATGCTGGACAAGATAGCCATGCCTTTCTGATAGAGGATTGGGACCAGGATGGGAAGTGGCGGAAAATAGAGTCCCAGGCACTTGCTCAATTCTCCTCCGGGTATCCCTGGCTGGGGCTTCTCAGTTCACACCCGGATTCCGAACTGGACAAATATGAGATTACGGTGGCCTTTAATGACCTCTATCACTATAAGGAGTCTTTTCCATGGGGCGAAAATCAAACGAGCACCGGAACTCTGAGCAAAGTGGCAAGCGCAGTGGGCAATATTGCCAAGGAACTGTCACAACTCATTGAGTATTTTCTTGAACTCTTGTTCAGCTGACATGAAGAGAATACGTCCCAGACTAATAGCAGTAGCCTGATTTTGAAAACCTTTCCAGCTTCCTCCTCAATGTTATCAAGTTAACCACGTCTTCCTTGTTGTATTCCAGCAGTAGATTTAGCGCCTTTCTGTCGTGGTGGTTCTCATATCGCCACCAGAGTATCGCTGCCTTTGCGCCCGCAATGCCCTGTAGCCGTCTGGAAATCCCCAATTGTCGCTCCACTGCCTTGAAACCGCCGTATAAATTGTTTCGCCAGCAATCGTGCATCAGATCATGGTGACGGAAATGTTCTCTTAGATCTACCCCCAGCCGGAAACTGATAAAAGGAAGGTCAAATCGGCTGCCATTGTATGTATAGATTGTATTTACGGACCGCAGGGTTCGCAGCAAGTTGGTTTTGGTTACATCATCACCGACAAGCTGAACAAATCCATTCTCGGCATCATTCGCCAGACTGATGCCGATAACAGTTATCTCGTCATAAAACGAACACAGGCCGGTAGTCTCAATATCGAGGTAAGCATCAAATGGTGGCTGCAATGTGCTGCCTTCCTTTCGGACATGTTCTGTTTTGGCAAATGATAGCATATGTGTAGAAAAGCGGCGCAGCTTCGTATTCCTATGCCATATCACTCTGACCTGACAGCAAAGATATCTCTTGCCCGCCGATGTGAAAAGGACTTATGACAACTCTATTGTGATTTATTGAAAGAGAGGGCGGTGATGGGTGGCGGTTCAAAACAGACAGGCAGCTTGCTCAATAGTCTGGTATACTCTCTATAACATGCCAAGGTTGGATGGCCGTGCTGACAATGAACTCAGGCCAGTACGCATAATTTTGGGATACCAGAGTTTCGCTGAAGGCTCAGCTCTGATTGAGCTGGGGAAAACGCGAGTCTTGTGCTCTGTGAGCATGGAAGAGAGAGTGCCTGCCTTCCGGAGAGGTGGAGACAAAGGCTGGGTTACTGCGGAGTACTCAATGTTGCCTCGTTCTACAGTTACTCGCACACCGCGCGATAGGGCAGAAGGGAGAAGCCAGGAAATCCAGCGCTTAATCGGGCGCAGTTTAAGGGCGGCCGTCAACCTGGATATCCTGGGAGAGAGAACATTTATAGTAGACTGTGATGTATTGCAGGCAGACGGTGGTACCAGAACAGCGGCTATCACCGGCGGATATGTTGCTCTTTATCACGCTTTCCATAACTTAAGAAAACAGGGGATTTTGCCGCTTATGCCATTAAATCGTATGATAGCTGCTACCAGCGTAGGCATTGTCAACGGGAGTATGCTACTGGATCTCTGCTACGAGGAAGACTATCAGGCTGAAGTTGATTTCAACGTGGTCATGACCGACAAGAGTGAATTTGTGGAAATTCAGGGAACTGCCGAGGGCAAACCTTTCGCTAAAGAGACCGCGGATGCTCTACTTTCTCTTGCTCGGCAAGGTATAGCGCGATTGTTTAGAATCCAGAAGGAAACCCTGAGGGCTCTGTCCTAGATTATCCTGCAAGTTTCCTGTTCTTTCTTCTCCGTTATTGCCGACGAGGTGTTTGCATTGACAATCGTGCTGTTTTATACTTTGCTGCTGTAATTTATGTGAGGTTTCTAGGAAGATGACCCAGTTAGAATTAGCCAAGAAAGGCACTGTTTCGCCCCAGATCAAGCACGTGGCAGAAAAAGAAGGTGTTGATACGGATTTGATCTTTCGAGGCTTGGCTGAGGGCGAAATCATAATTCCAGCCAACGTTAATCACAGGAATCTGGTGCCATGCGGCATAGGCAAAGGATTGAGGACCAAGGTCAATGCCAACATAGGCACATCATCAGATTTTTCTGATTTGAATACGGAGCTGATGAAGTTACAGACCGCCATGGATTTTGGCGCTGACGCTGTAATGGACCTGAGCACCGGCGGCGATATTTCGGCCATCAGGCGGGCTATTATGAGTGCGAGCACCGTGCCGGTGGGAACGGTGCCTATTTATCAGGCAGGCATTGAAGCTATTGAGAGTCGTGGAGCCATCGTGAAGATGGCTGTGGACGACATTTTTGCGGTGATCGAAGAACATGCCAAAGATGGTGTTGATTTCATGACCGTTCATTGTGGAGTGACCCAGGCATCTGTGGCCAGACTGAAAAAGCAGGGTAGGATAACCGATGTAGTGTCTCGAGGAGGAGCCTTCCTCATCGGTTGGATGCTGCACAATGATAAGGAGAATCCTCTGTATCAGTATTACGACCGCTTGCTCGACCTGGCTCTTGAATACGACTTTGCCTTAAGTTTAGGGGATGGCTTGCGTCCAGGATGTCTGGCCGACGCAACCGATAGGGCTCAAGTGGAGGAGTTAATTATCCTTGGTGAATTAGTAGAGCGTGCCAGGAAAGCCGGCGTCCAAACGATGGTAGAAGGTCCTGGACATTTGCCATTGAATCAAATTGCCACCAACGTTCAGCTGGAAAAGAGCCTCTGCCGTGGAGCGCCTTTCTATGTCCTTGGCCCACTGGTGACCGATATAGGCGCTGCCTATGACCATATAACTGCTGCTATTGGGGGGGCAGTTGCCGCTGCTGCTGGCGCGGACTTCTTGTGCTATGTTACTCCCAGTGAGCATCTCTCCCTTCCCACTGTGGAGAATGTGAAAGACGGGGTAATCGCCTCTCGTATAGCCGCTCATACCGCCGACATTGTTAAGGGCGTAAAAGGCGCCAAAGAGTGGGATGAACAAATGTCCAGGGCGCGCAAATCTCTGGACTGGGAAACACAAGCTAGACTATCCTTGAATCCAGAACTTTCCCGGGAAGTCCATGGCAAGATACCTGCTAGTGGAGCCACCTGCAGCATGTGCGGCAAATACTGCGCTCTGGCGATAGTCGAGAAATATCTAAGGACCTCAGCACCCAAATATTGAATCAACCGTCTGCTGACGGGCTATAACTGAAGATGAAGGCTGAAATAATACCTGTTGGTACGGAAATCTTGCTGGGCAACATAATTGACACCAATTCATGCTTTTTAGCCAATCAATTACCGCTGCTGGGAATTGACTTGTATTTCATTTCTACGGCAGGCGACAATCACAGGAGACTGGTGGATACCTTGAAGCGAGCCTGGAAAAGGGCAGACCTTATTATCACGACCGGGGGATTGGGACCTACGCAAGATGATATTACCCGTGAGGCCATTAGCGAGCTGGTGAACGAGGAGCTTAAGGTCGATGAAGCATTATGGCAGGAATTGCAGGACTTGCTCCGCCGCTATCTTGGAGAGGTACCACAAAGCAATATCAGGCAAGCAACTATCATTCCTTCGGCTAGAATAATCCCCAACCGTATGGGTACGGCGCCTGGCTGGTGGCTTGAGAAGGATGACCATATAGTTATAACCTTACCCGGGCCACCCGATGAGATGAAGATGATGTGGCAAGAAGGTGTCCTGCCCAAGCTCAAGCAAAGAGCGGGCGGAGATGTCATCCTGTCCAGAGTAATCAAGACTTTTCGGCTAGCCGAGGCCAAGGTGGATGAACTGGTGGCCGGTCTGTCCAGATTGACCAACCCTACTTTGGCCACTTATATCAATCCCGACGGCGTATATCTGCGTATTACTGCCAAGGCCAGGAAAAAGGCAGAGGCGCAACGCCTTATTGCTCACAGCGAAGAGCAAATTCGAGACATTCTTTCTCCCTACATCTGGGGGGTGGATGATGACACCCTGGGCTCTGTTATTGGCGAGTTGCTTAGGGCCAAGTATTGGAGTCTGGCCACTATGGAATCCTGCACTGAGGGGCTTCTATCCAGCACCATTGCCAGCAGCCGGGAAAGCCGTGCTTATTTCAAAGGAGGATTGCTAGCCAGCTGCGATGAGGCTAAAATTGGGTACGGCGTTGACGGCTTGATTATGAAACGATATGGTAAAGAAAGCACTCAAGTAGCTAAGGCAATGGCCCGGACTGCGCGCAGGAGTCTCAAGACCGATGTTGGCTTGGCTATTGGGGGCCGCTTGAATCCGGAAGAGAGTTCAGGCGATGCATTTGTAGGCGTGAGTAGCGATGGATTTGAGCAAACCTTCACCCATACGCTCCGTGGAAATAGCTCAAGGATGAAGCAGAGGGCAGTCTATGCTGCTCTTTTTGATTTAAGAGAGATATTGCTTGAGGAGGTGTAATGCACTTAATAATAGACGGCTATTCCAGCAATCAGAGAGTTCTTAAGGACGAAGACTTCCTTCGGAAATGGCTGGAGGATTATCCGGCCAGGATCGGGATGAATAGAATTTCACCGCCATACGTGCTGAAATACGTAGGGCCGGTGCTGGAGGATTGGGGGATATCGGGATTTGTGTTTATAGCAGAAAGTCACATCGGCATCCACACCTTTGTTGAGCGAAATTATATTAACATAGATGTCTTCTCGTGTAAGGATTTTGACACCGAGAAAGCAATAGAGGATTTTCGGGAAGGATTTCAGCTAGATAAATTGCGGACCTGTGTGATTGATAGGGAATGGCCTAAACCAGAAGCCGTGATGACGACCTCTCCAAGTTTTGTTTACCATGAAAGACCATGAGCGTCGCTCCGAACGCTCTCCTTACTGGCATGAGGGCACATTTTTGCCGCATGAGGTCTTTGCCGGATTAGAACCACCTTATTCAGATTTACAGCAAGCCAGGGCCGTGATTCTGCCTGTCCCTTACGACAGCACCAGCGAATGGCGAGCCGGGTCTCGTCATGGCCCACAGGCTATTATCGATGCCTCTCAATATTTGGAGCTTTATGATTTGGAACTGGATCGCGAGATATACGAGGTTGGTATTTCTACACTGCCCAGAGTGGAACCTTTGCTGAGCAGTCCCCAGGACATGATTGGCAGAGTCTATCAGGTGGTTAAGGGCCTAATAGAAGAAGATAAATTCGTAGTGTTGCTCGGCGGAGAGCATACACTTTCTCTGGGGGCGGTTCGGGCTTTCAAAGAGAGGTTTCCCAGGCTCTCTGTGTTGCAGCTCGATGCCCATGCTGACTTGCGAGATGAATATCTCGGGACTAAATACAGCCAGGCTTGTGTGATGCGCCGGATCTTCGAGCTTTGTCCTATCTGCCAGGTGGGAATACGCAGCCTTAGCTGGGAGGAAAAACAATTCTTAACACAACGCAACCTGACGCCATTCTATATATCTGACCTGGCAGCGAATAGGGCTTCTATCGATCGAATAGTGAACTCGCTGAGCGAAGATGTCTATATCACCCTGGATGTGGATGTCTTCGACCCTTCGATTATGCCGGCAGTGGGCACTCCTGAGCCCGACGGCATGTCATGGCGACAGGTCATGGATATAATCGAGTCGGTTGCACGTCGTAAGCATGTGGTGGGTTTTGACTTAGTGGAATTTTGTCCGGGACAGGGCTCGGACGCCTCCTCTTTTCTATTAGCTAAGTTGGCCTATAAACTTATCGGCTACACTGTGCCGAAAGAGGGATGATGAAGGGCAACATAAGCTTAGGTACAATTTTTGGTATTCCTCTGCGGCTCCATTATACCTGGTTTATTATCTTTGCTCTGGTTACTGTTTCGCTCGTGTTTTACCTTTTGCCAGAGCCTCCTTACCCTCCCATATGGCAGAGGATAATCTTGGGCATATTGACCAGCCTGCTCTTTTTTGCGTCCATCGTTACCCACGAGCTGGCACACAGCATTCTGGCTGTTCGTAACAAGATCCCTGTCAAAGAGATCACCCTCTTTGTTTTCGGGGGCGTTTCTCAGATAACCAAGGAGGCGACTAGTCCCCGGGCAGAACTACTGATAGCCATAGTGGGCCCCTTAACCAGCCTGGCTTTGGGTGGCATTTTCTACGGCCTGTATATTTTGCTGGCTGGAACGGGGCAGATTTTGATCGCCAGCTTAGTGGGGTGGCTAGCCTTGATAAATATAGCCTTGGCTGTATTTAACTTGATCCCCGGTTTTCCATTAGACGGCGGCCGGGTATTCCGTGCCCTCGTGTGGCACAAGACCCAGGATTACCACAAAGCGACTCGCATCGCTACCAGAGTGGGACAAGGAATAGCTTATGCCTTTATCGCTGGAGGTATCGCCCTCATCTTTGTTCTCCGCTTGTGGTTCAACGGGCTTTGGCTAGTATTTATCGGCTGGTTCCTTAGCAACGCGGCCAGAGCCAGTTATCAGCAGGTCTTAGTCCGCGACGCCCTCATTGGTGTTACAGCACGCCACGTCACGGACTATAACTGTCCGTTAATCCCTCCCCACATGACTTTAACGGAACTGGTGCAGCAATACGTATGGGCCACGGGACGAGCTTGCTTTCTGATAAGCTGGGGGGCTGGGTTGGAAGGCATGGTCACGCAACAGCAGATAAAGAAGGTCCCTCGCAGCCAGTGGGCAACTACCTCTGTTCAGGATATCATGACCCCGGCTAGCAAATTGAAGGTGGCCTATGCTGAGCAGGATATCTTGAGTGTGCTCCAGGAAATGAACGGAGAAAATGCCGACCACATAGCGGTTATGGAGGCGGGAAAAGTCATTGGCATAATAAACCGGGAAGATATAGCTCGCTTTATTCGCACTCGAACTGAGTTCGGGTAAGCCAGATACCTAAATAACTCTTACGGGAACGGCAGGATGCTATCTTCTGCCCAAGAAACGCTCGGCCGATGCTTCTTTCTACCGGGTGCGGTCAGGAACTGAGCCGCCAGGGAATCGAACCCTGAACCTGCTGATTAAGAGTCAGCTGCTCTACCAATTGAGCTAGCGGCCCGTACTAGCTGGGTCAGTACTCCTTGT
>CAZLAL010000187.1:0-2822 GCA_964557455.1 uncultured Dehalococcoidales bacterium | reverse complement strand
CTGACTGCAAATAACGGCCGGTGAGCAGACTCAGTACAGGAAAGCCGATGTCTGGCTCTAACAAGCGCCTCGGTGTTAACAGCGTCCCGGCTCTGGTCGCAATCGTAGGAGCGACCATAGTGATTGTTGGGGACCTCACAGCATCCCTATCCGTTCCCGGCTACAGCCCGATTCGCGATTCAGTCAGCAGCTTTGCCTGGACTTCTCTGGGCTGGCTGCAAACAATTTGCTTTCTGGCGATGGGCTTGCTCCTGGAGATCTTCGTCGCCGGCCTCTTTTTCAACCTTCATAGAGCGCGGGCTTTCTATGCTGGCATTGTGCTTCTCGCTCTCTGTGGCTTCGTCCTGATGTTGATTGCCGCCTTCCACATGGAGCACACTGGCGCTCCGCCCATCAATGGAACAATCCACATGATAGCATCTTACGGTCTCGGCCTGTTATTTCCTATAGCTCTTTTCTCGCTTGCTCCCAGCTTCAAGAGCACACCAGGTTGGAAAGGTATCTTTATCTACACGCTTATTGCCGGCATCCTCGGCCTTGGACTGATAATGGGGGCAATCTTTGGCCACCAGCGAGGCTGGTTTGGTTTGTATGAACGAATAATAATACTCAACGCACTGGTCTGGGTGGAGGCAGCGGCAATTCATTACCTACGCCTGCTGCTCAAACGGGAACTCAAACCCCAAGACTGGAGAACGCCACAAACGGAGGGAAATCATGAGTGAAAATCGGCATCTCTTATCCCTATCGATTCTCAACCTGGTGGGCTTTCTGGCTACCATTGTAGTCAATGCACTGGCCAATATTCTCCCCATAAATGGCGTAACGACCGGCGAATTATCCGACTTGTATCCGAATCTGTTCGTGCCGGCGGGGCTGACCTTCGCAATCTGGGGGCTAATCTACGTATTGCTTGGCATTTTTGTCATATATCCACTAATACCCTCGATTAGAAAAGACCCACAGAAGGTCGAGTTTGTACAGAGAATCGGGCCGCTGTTCTTTGTCTCCTGCCTCGCCAACATTGGCTGGATATTTGCCTGGCATTATCAAGTCGTCCCCCTGTCCCTTCTCTTCATGCTGATACTGCTGGGATGCCTGCTGGCCATCTACTTGAAGCTAAAGGTGGGCAAATCACAGGCACCGAAGGCTGAAAGATATTTTGTCCATCTTCCTTTCAGCGTCTACCTTGGCTGGATTACTATAGCCACGATTGCCAATGTCACCGCTCTAATGGTGGACGTCAACTGGAACACGTTGGGCCTAGGGGAGCAATTCTGGGCAGTGGCAGTGATTATCGTCGGTATCGCTATTGCATTGTCCGTGCTGTTCACACGGAAAGATGCCTATTACTCTCTGGTAGTCGATTGGGCCTTGCTCGGGATACTGCTGAAACGACTTTCAGACACAACAGCAGCCGACCAGAGCGTCGTAGTCGTTACAATTGCTGGCCTGGTGCTTATCACCGGCGCAGTTATAGCTCAGTTCATAAGAAGAAAGGCCTACTAGCCAGAGCGTCACGCGGTAGAGTTTACTACAGTGAAGAGCTTTGCACACAAGGGTCAGAAACGTAACGCAGGGTTGGCTCGAATCCGGCCAAAAAAGGAGAAACTACTCTGAGGATCTTCTTTCATCCGTGGGGAGTGTGAATCAGACTGAACCGTCAAAGGGAGAAGCGCCCACGCACGAATAACTCGGTATGAGTATCGCCGATATCTCCCCAATTTCCGTAGTCCACCTGGTCCTGTGGCTACTGGGGTTTTTCTTCTTATTGCGCATAGTCTATTGCAGGGCTTTCGCTCCTGGCAACGCCCACAGAGCAAGTGTCTCCATAATCATCCCGGCGCGAAACGAGGAGCACAGCCTGCCCAACCTGCTTGACTCGCTTACAGGTCAGCTATCGCCACAAGACGAAGTCATTGTGGTAGACGACCATTCGGAAGACGGAACCAAAGCGGTTGCAGAAGGCAGTGGAGTGAAGGTGTTGGAATCGCTGCCCGCACCTGAAGGATGGGTCGGCAAGAACTGGGCCTGTTTTCAAGGAGCACGGATAGCTTCTGGAGAAATCCTTGTCTTTCTCGATGCAGATACGGTACTGGAAAGCAACGGCCTCAACAGCATAATCGAAACCTATGTTGAAAGAGATGGCGTGCTGTCAATTCAGCCCTATCACAAGATGCGCAGACTTTATGAGCAATTATCTGCCTTCTTCAACATAATCGTTATGGCTGGTATCGGTGCTTTCACAGTCCTGGGCAGGCGCATCAAGCCAATAGGGCTCTTTGGGCCGGTAGTGGTCATGAGAAGACGGTATTACCTCGATTCCGGGGGTCATGACAACGTAAAGGGAGAGATACTGGATGACGTAGCCCTCGGGTCAGAGCTACAGCAGAAAGGCATGGAGATCCATTGTTTGGCTGGCAGGAACACTGTCTCCTTCCGTATGTACCCAAACGGCATCAGAGAGCTCATTAGCGGGTGGAGCAAGGGGTTTGCCATGGGAGCAGCCAGGACTTCGACCCCTTTGCTGCTCTTGATTGTCGCCTGGATATGTGGCAGCATTGGCAGCACCAGAAGCTTGATTGAGGCAATCGCTGCCCCAAGTGACTTTCAGATCGCTGTTTCCGGTGGCCTTTACATCCTGTATGCAGCTCAAATTCACTGGATGCTGGTACGAATCGGCAATTTCAGGTTCTACACCGCACTGTTTTACCCTATACCCATGGCCTTCTTCGTTCTGGTTTTCGCCTACTCGTCTATTCGCATATTTCTGCTCAAGAGCGTCAACTGGAAAGGCAGGAACATAAACCTGCAGCGGAAAG
>CAZLAL010000186.1:0-2598 GCA_964557455.1 uncultured Dehalococcoidales bacterium | reverse complement strand
ACTTCGGCATCTCTGGCAAGAGAGAGCAATGCTGTCGAATTCGGCCCTATCAGAATTCCCGGGTCCCACAACACGGGAACGCCACGCTTCTTCGCTACTTTTATTAGTTCCTCCGCCACTTCTAGATTGGGATCGCTGAGCACGATGCCCCGGCATTCCTCTAGCTGCTGACTGACCTCCGTCCTATTCAGATGCTCCTTGGCCAGTCTGGCATTCGCCCCCAGATGGCTGGCAATAACGTTCTGCCCTGTCTGATCGATGAGAATATAAGCCTGCCCTGATTCCTCTTCAGCGATTTGTTGAATTCCCGCGGTGATGACGCCCTCGAGCTCCAAAGCAGCAATTTGCTGGCGGGCGATGTCATCCTGCCCCAGAGCGCCTATCAGGCCAACTTCCTTGGACCCCAAAATCCGCGCAGCCGCCACGCCAATGTTCCCACCTGTTCCTCCTGATACCCGACTAATGCGCCTTATAACAACTTCTTCACCAGGCACCGGCAGCTGCTCTACGAAGCAGCTGATATCCCAGTTTATGGCACCACACACTACCAGGCTAGCCATCCTAATTCTCCAATATGCGCGACAGAAAGAGATTTACAAAACGGGCCCCATCTACAGCCGAGGCTACCTCTATTAACCGGGACTCATCAGATGGCAAGATACTGGTGACCCCTCTATCCCAACCATCTCCTTTAGTCACCTCTACCCTTGCCGGGCTAAAATCGAATAACGAAGCATCGAGCAACACTGCCAAAGCTAACGGGTCATGCATTCTACAGCATCCGTGGCGTTTTACCGCGTATTCTACCAGTTGAGCTACCAGATGTGCAGCCGCTGTCTGGCCGGTCTTGATCTGCTCCAGATGCTGCCCACTCAGGCAAGCCGAGGGGGCCATTGTTACATCCAGCCCCACAGCGAATATATCCACCCCAGAGTTGAATACCATGTGAGCAGCCTCAGGGTCCTGCCAGATATTAAACTCGGCAAATGCAGTGCAATTTCCTTTGCCATAGGGCGTAAGACCATAAGCGCCTCCCATGAGAACCAGCCTGGCCAAAAGGCCCGGCAGCTCGGGATAAAGCTCAAAGGCACGAGCTACATTGGTCAGGGGTCCAGTGGCTATGACGGTAACTTGGCCAGGAGCATCCAGGACCGACCGGGCAAGAAAATCCCAGGCTTTGGACGCGTGCAGTGGCAAGTTCGGAGGAGGCAAGCTGCAATTGCCCAGTCCATCCTGGCCATGATAGTCTAACGCACCTTCCAGTGAGTGATGCAGTGGGCTCGCTGCCCCACTCGCCACCGGGATGGTCTCTGCATTCAGGTATTCCAGTACGCGCAGAGCGTTGGCGCTGGTTATCTCCACCGGAGCATTGCCAGCTACTGTAGTGATGCCTACAACCTGGATTTCAGGCGACTTCAGCCCCAGAATTAGAGCCAGAGCATCATCAATGCCCGGGTCCATATCCCAAATAACTCTATACATCAGAGTCTACGGATACACTATCATAAATTCGGAGAGAGTAAAAAGGGGGTTAGAAACACCACGACGCAAAAGTCATTGCCGGCCCCGACCTGTCGGGACATGTCAATCTCATCTAATCTTCCCAGATGGCTTCGTCGTCAAGCACGTATGGCACCGGGTACTCAGCTCCTGGCAATGACGAGCAGAATAGCTTCTCGCGCCAGACTCTAAGACTTCAGAGACTTATGGTAAGGAATCAGCCCCCCAGCTTCGACCATATCTATAAACCACGGTGGGATTATCAAGTGAAAGTCAAACCGCTTCCCCGTAGTCAGATTCTTAATGATTCCCTGCCTCAGATCTATCAGAATCTCTTGTCCGGTCTCAAATTCAGCGGAGATTCCCGCCAAATCTATGGCCGGGCAACCAAGGTTCCAGAAGTTCCTGAAGAATATCCTGTGTATCGAGTCGGCAACTACAGCCTGGACACCCTTGAACTTCAGCGTTTCCGCAGCCTGCTGCCGGCTGGAACCGATGCCAAAGTTCTCTTCGGCAACTATAATGTCTCCCTTGCCAACGCCGGCCAGGAAATCCCCGGGGACGTTCTCACGATGTCCGACATCGCTCAGCCCGCTTCTGGCAATAAATTCCTGATACTGGCTCTGGCTTGTCTCATCACCGCCCATGATGAATCTTCCGGCGAAAAGTTCATCTGTGTCCACATCCCTACCAAACTTCCACACCCGGCCTGTAAGCTCCATATATGCCTCCTACAAAAACTCCCGCGGGTCGCTTATTTTGCCTTTCAACGCCGAGGCTGCTACGGTTGCCGGTGATGCCAGATATATTTTCGCAGTCACGTCGCCTGCCCGGCCTTGAAAATTACGATTGGCTGTGCTGATGGAAACCTCTCCTGGGCCCAGTATGCCCATATGCGCTTCCATACACGGACCACAGGTGGGCGGACCAACCACAGCTCCGGCCTCCACAAATGTCGCAATTAACCCCTCTGCCAGAGCATCTCTCAAAATTTTCTGCGAGGCTGGTATGATGATAGCCTTGGTATACTTCTCCACCTTTCGACCCTTGAGTATCTTGGCAGCAATCCTGAGGTCTTCCAGTCGTCCGTTGGTACAG
>CAZLAL010000185.1:0-2724 GCA_964557455.1 uncultured Dehalococcoidales bacterium | reverse complement strand
AGCCGGCATTGTTCCAGTACCAGGTAGCTTTAGCCTGGATATAGGCATATACGTTGGGCGCCAATTGTTTCACTCCCGATTCCCAGGTCGGAACTGCGTGTTCTTTATTCATAGCAAAGTCCACTCCTTTCTAACCCTGCCTTGCTTGCACTAAAAAGAAGATCCCCGGCCACGTGGGAAACCCAGCGTAGACAGGAATATCACCGTGTAAACGTACGCTTCGGCGGCTTCTCTCCAACCCGGTTTCTGAGGATGCCGATACCTCCCACCTCCAGCTCGATGACATCGCCGGGCTTAATCCAGCGGTTTAGCTCCATACCGCAGCCACCTTCCACCGTCCCCGACCCCAAGAAATCACCGGGATAAAGCGTCTCCTCCATGGAGGCAAACTCGATAATCTGAGGCCAAGTCCAGTAAGCCGTGCCGCTGTTATTATCCGACCATAACTCACCGTTGATACGGGCCATCATCCGCAAGTTCTTAGGGTTTATCTCATCAGGGGTCACCAGGCAGGGCCCCATGACGCTACAGGAGTCCTTGCCCTTGGCCGGACCGAGTCCGCCCGCCAGCATCTCCTGCAACTGGATATCGCGGGCACTGATGTCGTTAAATATGGTATAGCCGCCAATATATTCCTCTGCTCGCTCCCTGGCGATGTTCTTGCCTTCCTTGCCTATATAGATGCCGTATTCAAGCTCATAGTCGAGCAAATCTGTGAACGCAGGCCAGGGAATGACTTCTTCTGGACCAATCACAGTATCGGGATTACCCTTGTAACTCACCGGTATCTCATACCAGCCTTTGTCCAGCTGCCTCTTCCCGGAAAAGCTGGCGTGGCCTTCGAAGGCCAGATAATCCCGAAGGGAATTCGGCCGCGGCACGGGCGCCCTTAGCTTGACTTCATCCATCTCGTAGATGATCTTTTCACCCCGAGGACCAGGCAAGCTGCCAGCGCTTCGATACTCTCTCACATAATCCAGAGTCAACTTGGCACTGTCCTTTCCCTCCTCTCCTCTGCGAAGAAAGGCAATCATGTCGAGCGGCAACATAGCTGACGCCAGCTGATAGGCTTCAGTGTCTCCATGTTTTTCAGCCAGGTAGCTCGCATAGCCCATATTGAGGTCGATAATCTTATCCTGGTGTATGGCTCCAATGCGTTGTATCTGGCCAACTGGTGTGGGAACACCGAATGTCACTAGCTTCATTTCCTCTCCTCTAGCCTCTGCATCCTATCGACTTCGCGTGTAGTATGTCAAGAGATGCGCATGAAGTGGCGATGCCGTGCCTTGGGCACGGCATCGCCAGACTTGCAGTACAGCAAACCGGAGCACAGCTCAGGTTTGCTGCTGAGACTGCTAAGCTGCGCTGAACTCAAAACTGTCTATCAGCAGGCCTCCGGCTTTATACCTGTAAATCTCTACTACGTACGTTGCAGCAGTTTTCAAGGTCTTGAAGTTCGTGATATACATTTCATTGTCAGTGTCTATACGGTAGTCCCATGCAGTATCCCCAAACGTTGACGCCTGCAAAATATTGTCGGGGTCATCTTTGGCATATACCACGATTTCCAGGTCCTCATCGTACACAAATGGCTGCTCGGCGTCGGTGGATTCGGCAACTGTGAGGGAGAATTTAACCGGCATGGTCCTTCCAGCTTTATTTTTTGCTGAGTCAGGCAGAAGTTCAGTAAGCTCCCAGTTCGGGACCACCGGAAGCATTATGTAGGACGGGTTATCAACGTCATGGTAAATGGTGTTCTCAGCAACAGTCCACTCTGTTTCCGTGTACAATTCGCCGCCAGTGTTTAGATTGCGGTCGTACTTGGGGAAATTGCTGCTGGAAATATCCACGCGGATACTGTGTCCAGCTTCAAACAGGTAATCGATGTTACCTATGTCAAAGGTAATTGTGTAGATTTCACCGGGTTCCATTAATTCAGGGGCCGCCATGGAATCCCGGTATCTCGCCCTGATGATACCATCAGCGACCAGCATCAACTCACCGCCGGGCTGGACATCTATCACCTTGGCGGTGAAATCTGTGTCCAGACAGTCTGAAGAGGCGCTGAGGACAACGGTAAGGGGACCGGCAACTTCAACCTCTTCCGTGAGCGGGGAACCAGTGTAGCTCAGAATGTCGTCTCTGCCAAGCACGACGGGTGTCTGATCTAAGGAGCCGGATGATAACATTAGATTTGCTCCACCCATGGTTACCACGGGATCCATCGGGTCATAGGTGTAACTGTCAGGTTCTTCCCAACCAGTAGGTGAATCAGTACTGAGAACCCCACCTTCGTGTAGATAATAGTTGACATATTCGACTTCCTGCGGAGGCCATCCGTTTGCCCACCACCATTCATCAGCTTCCAGGCAATAGTAGTGCACTGGGGGCTCATCCATTATTCCGTTGTCTACGCCCTTCAGCCAGTAATCAAACCATTCGTAAACAGGGACGGGAGGCGGAGTGCCGTGGGTGCCGGGACCGACTATGAGTTTAACCGGAACGCCTCTGTCCTGCAGAGCAACAAAGTCGTTAATCTGACACCTCTGGAAAAAGTCGTACCAGCCCGTTACCAGTAGAGTAGGGACTTCCACAGTGTCGTACACCTTGTAGTGGTCTCTCCAGGCGTCTAAGTCAGGATGATTGAGAATCTCATTTGCATATGGCTGCATAGCGGCATAGTCGGGCTGGAAACTGTACCAGGGAAGATGCATCCAATACGAC
>CAZLAL010000184.1:0-5027 GCA_964557455.1 uncultured Dehalococcoidales bacterium | reverse complement strand
TGCCCATAATGCTGACGATGTCTGCAGAAATTACCGGCGCCAGGTTCGCCGGCATTTCCGTTGGCTATTTGCAGCTCCTGGGAAATGCCGCTGCCGTAGCCATAGTTCCCGTAATGGAATCCATGAATCGCCTCACGGAGCAGTGGATCTTGCCGCTGGCGTTCATCGCCGGGCTGTTGGCCATATCCTTTATACTGGCAGTGATAGTAAGGGAGCCTGCTAGAAGTTCGAAGGGCTGAGGCTATCGGCCGCGCTGTCTGGCAACTGTCAGTGCTTTTTTCCGCAGGAGACTGCGCCACTATCTGTCTCTTTGTTACACCACCGCGCCCAGATAAAGGCTTATCCGTTGAGAATCTCCTTGCGTCCAAGGGCATGCTCCAGCCAGGGCCGCATCTTCATGTCGCGGAACTCGGGGATACAGAAGGCCAGATGCTCTCCTGCCTCCTTCTTTTCCTCGGGGTAGTGCTCCAGCAGTAATTCCGCAAGCTGTAGCCGTGTGAGTGCCAGCTCGGGGCGGAATTTCATCTCGGTCGAGACCTTAATAGCTTCCTGATAATGCTTGCGCGCTTCTTCATGTCTGCCCAGTAGAGCGGCGGCCCCACCCAGATGGCGGGCCACGCAGGTCGGATTGTGCATGCCTGTCGTCTTGTACACGGCAGTCACAAGGAGGTTGAAGAGAATCTCCGCCGCTCGCTTATGCTTGGCCAGCACCGCCGTCTCCAGCAGGAGTACCAACCCTGGGAATGGGTGCCTGGTCTTCTCCGGCTCAGTGGCATAGTGGTCTGCGACCTCGCCGAGTATGGTTGCCACCTCCTCTGTCTCTCCTCCACATACCAGATAGTACGCCCTTATGTGCGCTGGCACAGGCACAGATAGGCCGACTGCCTTTGCCCATTCCTCCAAGCGTCTCAGTTCCTCAGGACCGGAGCCAAGATATCCACCCAGGCGAGGCGCAAAGAAGGTAGTCAGGGCCCCTGCGGCTAGTGGCGCACCCGTCAGAGCACCAGACGTCAGCACATCATCCTGGCATTTCGCTGCTTCCTCAAGCTGGCCGTCCATGATGTAGTAGCAGGCACGTAGGAAAGGGAAATAGTAGTGACGAACCGGCGCACCGGCCAGCCGTGCCGATTCCAGTTCCTCGCGATGAATTGCCTCGCCCTGCCTTCGTTCACCCAGCCTGAGAAAGAAGGAACCCACGGTCTCCATAGCATAGGCCATAGAAAAGGGGTCAGCTTTAATCCAGACCTGCCTCATCTCGTTTGCTATCTGGCGCGCTTCCTCGATATATTCAGCACTGGGCGGACAATAGTACAAATAATCGCCCCCGATATTACAGAGCGCCCTGGCATCTCCCAGCTTACGTGCCAGAAGCGTACTTCTGCGGAATAGCGGCCACACTCCAGCAAAATCTCCGGCTCCTATCTTCCTTCCTGCCAGAGCCTGATCCGCCCAGGCGCGCTCGATCGTGTTGGGAGGAGCATAACGATCGAATGCATCGACCCATCTCGCTGCCTCGTCTGTACCAAAAGCGGGGCCCTGCCCGATACCCGATATGGCGAATGACGCAAGGAGACAGGCCTGGCAGGCACGCCCTGTATCTCCCATTGCTTCCGCCAAGGCCAGTGCAGCAGGCGCCTCATCGTCCATGAGGTGCCGGTATTCATGATTGTAGAAATGTGCCCAGCCGAGCGCTAGGAGAAGGTCACACCGCTTCAGCTTCTCCTCGGGGTCGAGGACCTCCTGTACTTTGAGCGCCTGTTCAAGCAATCTCACGGCTTCTCCATACGAGTAAACATCGGTGGCCCTTCTGGCCGCCATCTCCCCGTAGCTGACGGCTTTCTCCAGGTCACCCGTGTCGGATGAGTAAGAGAAATGCTCGGCCAGCTCGGCCGCGTGCTCTTCGAGTCTGTTCTTGTATATCTCTTCCAGCACCCGTGCCACCTGCTGGTGCAGCCGTATTCGCCGGGGAGCAATTATCTCCTCGTAAAGCGTCTGGCGGAAGAAGGCATGAGCAAAGCGGTAGCTCACCTTTCCCGCTGCTCCCGTCCGCTCCTCTATAACCGCTGCCTTCCTCGCTTCCTCCAGCGCGCCGAATAGCTCATCATCACTCATGTCGGCCACCTTCTGTAGCACTTCTATCTGGAAGTCACGGCCGATTACCGCGGCTACAGACAGCACCTTATTGCACGACTTGCTCAGGCCGGAAAGACGCTTCCCGATAACATCCCTCAAGCCGTCGGGAATCCGCATCTCCACGGGCGTGTCACTCCTGGCCCGCCACTGTCCTTTCTCCCTCTCGATAATGCCCTCTTCAGCCAGATAGCGTACGACCTCCTGCACAAAGAGGGGGTTCCCCTCTGTTTGCCGGTGCACAGCCTCGGCCAGCCCCCAGGGTACATCCTGTCCGGCTATGCCTGATAGCATCCTTCTCACTTCATCGGCATTCAGTCCCCGCAGCAGGACCCGCCCGAAGTGGGGCAGTCGCCTGAGTTCAGCCAGGGCAGCGGAGAGGGGATGCGCTCTGTCGACTTCAATATCGCGGTAGGTGCCCACCAGCAGCAGTCTCTTGTCGCCCAGGTTGCGAGACACATGCTCGAGCATCTCCAATGTGCCTCCGTCGGCACTGTGCAGGTCTTCCAGCACTATCAGCAACGGCTTGGCCACTGCAGCGCTGCCCAGGAAGTCGCTGACCGCCTGCAAGAGCCGGTATCTCTCCTCTTCCGGGGCACCCTTGGGCCTGGGCTCTATCCTCAGCCTTTCCCTGACCTCCGACACTATGCGGGCCACATCCGCTGCACCGGGCCCCAGTTCCTTCCTCAATTGATTGACATCACGGGTCTGCGCATAGGTCCTCAACGCCTCCACAAAAGCCAGATAGGGCAGCGAGAGCGAGCCCTCCTCGTAGCAGTGTCCCACCAGCGCCCGGCCCCCTCGCAGTGCAACATAAGTGGCCAGCTGTTCACAGAGAGCGGTCTTGCCGATGCCCGGCTCGCCTACTACCATGGTCAGCGAGCCTTTGCCTGATGCCGCAGCATCAAAGGCCGACTGGAGCTGGCGTAGTTCCCCTTCCCTCCCCACGAACACCCGCCGGTAGAGCGGGTTTTCAGCCAGCGCCTTTGACTGTTCCTTAGAAAGTTCCTCCACTTTGCCGGCTGCAATAGCTTCCAGCGTGTTCAGCACCTCAGTGGCTGAAGCAGGCCGCTTGTTTGGGTCCTTCTCCAGCAGCCTCATTATGAGCGCTGCCAGTGCCGGGGGCAGGTCGGGACGGTGCCAGCTGGGCGACACCGGCGGCGTATTGATATGCTGTCCGATAATAGCCACCATATCATCACCGGTGAACGGCGGCCTGCCTGTGACCATCTCGTAGAGCATCGCCCCCAGTGAATAAAGGTCTGCCCGGGCGGTTATTTCACCGCCCATGGCCTGCTCCGGCGGCATGTAGTAGTAGGTGCCTACCATCATGCCCTCGTTGGTAAGACGGGAAAGGTCTACTGCCAGCGCCAGACCGAAATCCCCTATCTTAGCAGTGCCATCAGCGGTGAGCCAGACATTGCCGGGCTTGATATCCCTGTGAATGATGCCGCTGGCGTGGGCGTTCTCCAGCGCCCGGCAGACGGCTTTAGTAATACCGACGGCCTGGTCAACAGACAGGCGACGTTCAGGGGATTTCTCAATAAGACTCTCCACATCCCCTCCAGCCATGATAGGCAGAACGATATAGGGCTGTCCTTCATGGTTACCCATATCGTATATGCTCATGATATTGGGATGGTCGCCCAGCCGGCCCATGACCCGGGCTTCGCGGCTGAAGCGCAGCCGGCTTGCTTCATCCAGCTTTTCGCTCTTTATCAGGGCAAAGGCCACATCGCGGTCCAGCACCTTATCACGGACAAGGTAGACCTTCTTCTTGCCACCCTCTCCCAGGAACTTCTTGACCTGATAGCGGCCATTGGCAAAGGAGGTGGGCACCGGCAGGGCTGGTGGTGCTGTTTGAGGTGCTGGCTCACCTAGAGAATGGCCACACTTGTTGCAGAACTTGGAGTCCTTAAGATTGATGTAGCCACAACGGGGACATTTGAGCCCTATCTGAAGGGATTGACCACAGCCTCGACAAAAGTCTGAACCCTCAGGATTTTCTGTTCCACAGTTCGGGCACTTCATGGGTAATACCCTTCCACCAAGCTACAGTCTATGACCGTCGGGCAGGTGTGTCAAGCACTTCGCATGTGAGGCCTTGTTGTTTGCTTTTCCGGTGAGGCAGAAGGAGCATTGAAGGTTCTCGACAACCTGCCCCGTTATCATGGACGGCTCGTCGCAGACAGAGTGGGAAGTTTCAAGAATATGCCGTGAGGGAACCTTAAGCCTGGCACGGTGTAGCAGCTGTGATTTTCTCAGTCAGCCTGGGCTTCTGATTATCGCTCCACTGCCAGCGCAGGCCACTTCCCTTCGTCTCCAGGTCCAGAAGCCCTCTGGCTGCCAATTCTCCCATCCAGCGCCGGGCTAATTCGGTGCCGACACCCAGCTTTTGAGAGACCCGGCGTGCTAGCTCGGCCCGGGCGTTATCGGGATTCAGGCCAGAGGCTGACGCCATTCCCCCGAGTCTCTCGATGACATCTCCTTGAAGCAAGCTCCACACGAATTGCTCTCTTTCCTTCCCTTCGATTATCCCGGCGGACTCGGCGTCTCCGTCTCTGGCCTGGCGCTTTATATTGTCCCAGGCCGCTTCTATTCCCCGGTCATAGACAGACATGGCTTCTTTCACCATTTCCCTGCTCATGGTCGCTGTCTCGGTGATGGGCTCGTTGGCATTATAGCGCGCCCAGCTTCGAGTAAGGATGCGAATGCCGTAGTCCCTGGCCCGGTCGTACAGATCGGTGCCGGGAAGGGGAGCCAGCATGTGAAAGCCATACTTGGCTCCGTATTGGTGATAAAGCTCGTCGCCAAAGGCCAGAGACCTGTGGGCCGTATCGATGGTCTCCCCGGGCAGCCCGAGAATGAAGGAATTGAACACATTTATGCCAGCTTCA
>CAZLAL010000183.1:0-4697 GCA_964557455.1 uncultured Dehalococcoidales bacterium | reverse complement strand
GCGGTAGTACATTGCAATTTGCCTGTTTTTGGACTATAAGTTATGGATACTGCCATGGCTACTATCGTCCGGGTTGAAAAGCTCACCAAACAATACGGTAGTCTCAGGGCGGTGGACGGCATTTCCTTCGAAATAGGAGAAGGTCAGATTGTCAGCCTGCTGGGGCCTAATGGGGCAGGAAAGACCACAACGATTCACATGCTTCTTACCCTCGTTTCTCCCACCAGTGGAAACATCGAAATTTTCGGAAGGAACATTAAAGGTCATCGCGAGGAACTGCTTGCTATGATGAACTTCACTGCTCCTTATTCACTTCTGCCCTACAATCTCACTACCAGGGAAGCACTAACAGTGTTTGCGCTTCTGTACGGGATTAAGGACTACAAGGAAAGGGTGAGATTCCTTATTGATGAATTTGAACTGAGCCAGCTCGCCACTAAGAAGATAGGTCGCCTTTCTACGGGCGAGCAAATGCGTATCGGTATGGCCAAAGCCTTTGTTAACAGTCCCAGGCTTCTTCTGCTTGACGAACCGACTGCTTCGCTCGACCCCATCGCTGCCAGACAACTCAGAGCAAAAGTCTTGAGACTTGTTCGAGAATCCGGCGGTGCCGTTCTGTGGACCTCGCATAACATGCGAGAAATAGAAGAAGTATCAGATAGGGTCATCTTCCTCTCCCTGGGACACATTGTGGCCGCTGACACTCCCGAGAACCTGAAGAGCCGGTTCGGGCAAGAAGACCTGGAAGAAATATTCGTTAGTATCGCCAAAGAGCCGCTGAGTAAAGACTCATGAACTTCCTGCATGTGCGGGGAATAGTCTACCGGAACATAGTCCTTATCCGGCGCAGCGTGCCCAAGCTATTCTCGCTTTTTGGCTTTATCACCGTCGAGTTGCTTCTCTGGGGATTCATCACACTGTGGGTGCAGACCTTTGACGCCGGCGACGCGACATTGGACTTCATACTGCTCATTCTCAGTGCCTTCATCTTCTGGTCCATGTTTGACCTGTCTCAGCGCTCTTTCAGTATTTCTTTTCTGGAGGAGGTCTGGTCGCGGAATATCATCAATCTTTTTGGCTCTCCTGTTAAGCTGAATGAACTGATTCTGGGACTTGCCCTCGTGGGAGTCACCCAGGCCCTGCTGGCTTTCTGCTACATTGTTCCTCTTGCCTTCGTGTTGTACTCTCTCGAGATATGGGACATGGGGCTCTATATTATTCCCTTCTTTATGAACATACTCGTCTTCGGTTGGGGGCTCGGTGTGTTGAGCATCGGTCTGGTGATACGTTTCGGGCCGTCAGCGGATATTCTGGCTTTCTTCATTCCCTTTCTGCTGCTGCCGTTTTCGGCAGTCTATTATCCCGTATCCGTGTTTCCTTCGCTACTGCAAAAAATCAGCTTTATCATTCCCACCAGGCATATGTTCGAAGGGATGCGGATAGCTATTACCCAGGGAGTGGTTCCTCACGACAGCCTGCTATGGGCCACCATGTTGAACATAGTGTATCTTCTTCTGGGATATCTCTTCCTCCACTGGATGCTCAGACTGGCCCGCAGCAAAGGATACCTCGGCCGCCTGGTGCAGGACTGAGCTGCTGGCTCCGCCTGTGAAATAGCACAGCCCGCGTAGCAGAACCGGTGTTCGGGATTTCACAAACGGTTGCAGTATCTCCCCCTTTCGAGTATCATAGTGGGCGAAGTTGCCCTGGCAACGCAGTCAGCAGGTCCCCAGGGGCGGTAATGAAAGGTGAGCTATGGAACAAAAGGTAAACATTGCTCTAATCGACAGGGTAAAGGACAAGCTCTCTAATCTCATTCTGGAAAACAAGAAGAAGCTGAAGGACTGTTCTTACATCGATTTGAGGGTCGCGGTGTCTGAAGGACAGATGGCCACCGCGCAGGATGGGATGATGAAAGGCAGCCTTCGGGACTACGGTCTTTCCTACGGGCTAAGGGTCATTGCCGGAAAAGATATGCTTGCGCCGGGCTATTTTGCTGAAAGCCTGGGGACAGCAGACGCGGATAGCCTGCCCGACGTTATTCAGAGCGGGCTGCTTCAGGCCTACGAAAGAGCTATTGCGAACGCGAGAATGAAGAGCGAAAGGAAGAGCCGCTGGGATAGTCTGGGCCAGTCGCTATGGAGCACCAAACTAGCACCAATAAAGGCTTGTCAGGATACGATACCGGCTATCTACAAGATTAGCCCGCTTGATGTCTCGCTGGAAGAAGTCAGCAAGCTAACACAGGATATTTCCAGGGCGGTGGCCTCTTACGACGGCCGGGTCAAGGTCAACCAGATTTTTATCCAGACCTCGTTGGAGAGGCAGCTCTTCCTCAGTTCAGAGACGACCAGCATAGATCGAACTTATGCCCTGACGCAGGGCCTCTGTGTGGTAGTGGCAGTGGGGAACAGCGGGAACCAGCAGACCCATTATGACTGCCTGGGGCATCAGCGAGGCTGGGAAATCCTGGCTGATGGAATCCAGGAGGAGTTCACTAAATTGAAGCCCTTCAGGGACTTTGCGCTGGATCTGGCTGCCGACAGCGTTTCGCTCTCAGAGGCCAGACCCTGTCCGTCTTCAGAAAAGGATGTGGTAGTCGTGACCGACCCTCATTTTAACACGCTTCTTGTGCATGAGATTATTGGTCATCCGTCGGAACTTGATCGGGCAGTCAAGATGGAGACGGCTTATGCCGGCAGAAGCTGGTTTCTGAGAAATCTCAACCAGAATATGCTGGGCAAACAGATTGCGTCGCATCTTGTGTCGGCCTATTCGGACCCCTCGCTTCCCGGCTATGGCCACTACGAATATGATGATGAAGGCACGCCGGTAAAGAGAATAATGCACATAGATAAGGGGATATTCTCTGGATTCATGAATTCGCGGCAGACAGCAGCCATTCTGGGTGCCGAACCCAACGGTCATTTTAAGGCAGCCGACGCGTCGTATGTTCCTCTCATCAGAATGTCGACAACCGTATTCGCAAATGGTGAGCGTGACCCGCAGAGCATAATAGGCGAGGTTGGAGATGGCTATTACATCGCAGGTCATCGCATACCGTCCATTTCCGAAAGCAGAGAGAATTTCCGAATTACCGCCAGAAAGGTATATCAAATCAAGAACGGCAAGCTGGGAGAAATGTTTAGAGACGGAGGCATTATGAGTAACTCGAAGGATTACCTAATGTCGGTTGATGCTGTGGGCAACGACTTGAGGATACATCCAATTTTCAACTGCGGAAAGGGCCAACCTATGCAGGCCAAGAAACTCGCTAATGGCGGCCCCACCATGAGGGGCCGTGCCAGGCTAATTGGAGGAAAAGGGTGAAGGAAGTTAAAGATCTCGAACAATCAGTAACTGAGGCGATATCATTCCTGAGGACCCGGGCGGAGGTCAAATCGGCTGTGGCCTTTGCTTCGGCAAATAACCGCCTGTGGACCAGGCTCAATTACACCTCCCATATCCCGTCTAACGGCGTTGAGGAACCGAAGTCAACGGGTGACTACGGTATTGGCATTCAGATAGTCATGGACAGCCCGGAAGGCAAGAAAGTCGGTTTCGGCTCGGAGGAAAGAGATTTGTCTGTTGAGGGCGCAAAGCTGGCCTTTGCCAAGGCAAAACAAGGGGCGGTTGTTGACCCCGAGTTTCAATCTCTGCCGCAGCCAACCGGTGAGAAAAGAAGTCTCTTCCATTATCATGACCCCGCTATCCTGAATCTTAGCGACCAGGGCCTGGTGGAAGCAGGCTGGAAGGTGCTGGATGGGGCAGTAGGCGCTTTCTCAGGCTCTGAAAAACTGAAGGGCGCTGCCGCGCAGGAAAAGCTCAGTGACCTTGGGCTTATAGTCGGTGGTGACGTGACTGTACTCCAGGAGAAGATGGCTATCGCTTCTTACGAGATGCCAGAGGTGCAGAGCGATGAGTCGGCTGTCATCACAGCCTATGTCACCAGTATGGTGGAGAAGGGCGACGCCAAGGGCAGTGGTTATTCTGCCCACCTGAGGCTTAGCGACCTGAGTGGCGAAGCAGGGAGCGAAGCAGCCCGAAATGCCATCAACTCTTTGGAGGGCATTCGGCTACCATCAGGTGACTACCCCGTTATTCTAGGGCCTCAGCCGATGGCTGAGCTGTTAGATAACCTGATTATTTCTTCGTGTACCACCTCTGCTTTTTATTCTCTTGAATCAGCTTTTCTGGGCAAGCTCGGGAGCCAGGTGGCTTCAGAAATGCTGACGATAACTGATAGAGGCAATGCGGCGGGACTGGTCGGTTCCAAGGGCATTACCTGTGAAGGCTTGCCCACGGGAGAAACCGTCTTGATAAAGAGAGGGGTGTTGAACGGGCTGCTCAGCGACTGGTATGAATATCAGAGGATTCTAAACGACCCTAAGGCTAAGGAGAAGCTGGGCGTTGCCCCCTCTGATTTTCGACAGGCCATGACGCCGAGAAGTGGTTTTCGATTTTCGCGGGGAGGCGGCAGGAGTTTTGATATGCTGCCTAACGCGTCTCCCACCAACATCGTTTTTGACTCATCGGCAGGCACCGATATCAATTCTCTGATTAGGAAGGTTAACAGGGGCATACTGGTAGGCAGGCTGTGGTATACCTATCCGGTCAACGGCTTGAGGGCTGGCGATTTCACCACTACGGTCACGGCTGACTCATATTTCATTGAGAACGGCCAAATCAAGGCGCCT
>CAZLAL010000182.1:0-2886 GCA_964557455.1 uncultured Dehalococcoidales bacterium | reverse complement strand
GGTCAAAGTCCTGGTAGTGATGTTTGTGTGCCTGATGTTGATACGGGCTGCTATGGCGCGTTTCAAGATTGACCAGGCAAGCAAAATCTATGTCATTGCGATGTCGCTGATTAGTCTTGTTGGTCTCATATTGATACGGATAGATGCGATAGTGTGAGGCGAAATACATGGGGATAGTGAAGGTATTACTAAGGCAACTCGTTCACGCTCCGGCAACGAACAAGTTCCCGGCGA
This sequence comes from uncultured Dehalococcoidales bacterium, assembly GCA_964557455.1. Taxonomy (GTDB): domain Bacteria; phylum Chloroflexota; class Dehalococcoidia; order GIF9; family AB-539-J10; genus RBG-13-51-36. The sequence goes on along the minus strand of CAZLAL010000182.1, from coordinate 2,652 downwards.
AATATGCTCCGGAATCCACAATTAAGTTGCTGGAAAGGATTAAGGAAGGCAAATCTAAGCTGATACCGCCGATTCCCGTGCCGCCCGGCTTCCGGGGCAAAATCGCCTACGACCGGGAGAACTGCATCGGTTGCCAGCTGTGCTACAAGATATGCCCTACTCGAGCTATTGAGTGGCTGTCTGAGGAAGAAAAGGTCAAGATTTTTGTCTCGCGCTGTTGTTTCTGTGCCCAATGCGTTGACATTTGCCCGGTGAATACACTGGTCATGACGGAAGAGTTCCTGCTCTCCAACTATGATAAGTACGCTGACGAGCTTGTCGTGCTTGACAGTGGTGAGCTACCCGGCTCGGTGAAGAGAAAGAAAGCAGCTAAATAGAGCTAGCTTCTTCAGTCCAGCAGCGGAATTTCAGCTATCCTGCCTTCTAGAATGGCCTCAGCCAATTCCTTGACGCTCTTGCGCACGGCTTTTGAAATGTGGCTGCCCAGTCCTGTCTCTCCGGGCTGCACTCCGATAAGCATGACATTTTTACAGAATTCTTTTGAATAAGATACAAAGGTGGATAGAGGCATGTGGTGTGTGGAAAAGGACAAAGTGCTTATCTTCTCTGGGACGATTCTGCGCAAGGTACCGGGGGGCAGTCCCATATCAGCCGCGTCCACCAGTATCAATAGGTCAGGCCGGCGGCGGCGGATAAGCGATGTATAGTTTTCTGGCGTAGTGCCAGTATCTACCGCCATAATCTCAGTCCGGGAAGAAGCCTTAGCTCTCTGGCGCCCAGCACTCAGCGTGCTGAGTGCTGGGTTGAGTATGTCGACCACATAAGTGCCAGCGGCGTCATCACCGCCCAGCCGGTTGCCGATGCCCAAGATCATGGTGCCGCTCATATTGCCTACATCACCCAACTGGGAAAATCGCGCGCCTTCCTGGCGATCCCAAGACAATTTGGCCCTAGTCTAACTAGATCCCCATGGCTGTCAGAGGATTCTCCTGAGGTGAATTAGCTGACTGTTTCCAGCAATGCTCTCGTTCATGGATATTGTAATGTCATTTCGCGCCTCTTGGCAATGAAGCTGTCTCCTGCAAACGAGTTGACAGATTCCCGTCGTTAGTGGCTTGCCCCCCTTTGGGGGTATGCTAAGGCGCATTCTGGGAAAGCTAAACCGGCGTCTGTTAGCCGTTGACAAATCGCTGCTGCGAGTGTTAACATCTCCTGTTTCTGGTGGAACGGCGTGCTGTGAGTCGCTTGACTGAAACGAGATGGCATAGCGATAGTAAAGAGGTTATGGCGCCGTTGAAAAATCTCAAGACAAGGAGGGTCTCATGGCTTATGTAAACTTAATCGTGGAGCGAGAAGAGAACATCGGTATAGTAACATTGAACCGGCCGCCGGCGAACCCAATAAACCTGGCGGTACTGAATGAACTGGACACGGTTCTGACCGAATGGGAGAAGGACAAATCGGTGAGAGCCATAATCATCACGGGGGCTGGGGAAAAGGGGTTTTCAGCCGGCTTTGATTTGAAAACGGCCGGCACTCCGGATGGCGAAAAGGCTATGTCGCGGGGGCAAGAAGTATTTGGCCGCATCGAGAAATATCACAAGCCTGTAATCGCGGCAATAAATGGCTACGCGCTTGGTGGTGGCTGTGAATTGTCAATGGCCTGTCATTTCAGGATAGTGCTTGACTCGCCTGCTGTTATGATGGGGCAGCCTGAGATTGAGCGGGGTATTATACCTGGTTGGGGTGGCACCCAGCGATTGCCCAGGCTCGTGGGTAAGACCAAAGCGCTGGAAATGCTATTGTTGGGTACCACAGTCAGGGCACCCGAGGCTCTAAGCATCGGTCTTGCAACCAGGGTGTCTCAACCCGGGCACTTGATGAACGATGCCAAGGAATTTGCCAAGGCGCTGGCCAAGAAGGCTCCAATCGCCATGGAGATAATTCTCGATGCAGTTACTCGGGGACTTGAGACCACCACTGACCAGGGCGTGAAAATAGAACTCGAAGGCTCGCAGCGGGTAAGCAAGACCAGGGATGCAATGGAAGGCGCGATAGCCTTTATCGAGAAACGAGAGCCTGTCTACAAAGGAGAGTAGTCTTCTGGACGAAAGTAGAAAACAGAAGGAGGTTTTCTAAGATGAAAGTTGAAGACATCAAAAAGATAGCGGTTATGGGGGCGGGTGACATGGGGCATGGTATTGCCGAGGTGGCGCTGCTTGCTGGCTACAAGGTAGCACTACGGGACATCGAGCAGAGATTTGTTGACAAGGGGCTTTCTAGAATTAAAGAGAGCCTGGATAAACTGGCGCAAAAGCAGAAGATCACTGAAGAGAACAAGAATGCGATGGTGGCTAATATCCAGACCTTCGTTGATATTGGTGAGGCTGTTAAGGACGCTGATTTTGTCATTGAGGCAGTCCCCGAGATCATGGACCTCAAGAAACAGGTTTTTCAGGCACTGGATAAAGCCGCTCCCAAACATGCCATACTGGCTTCGAATACCTCTAATATGAGCATCACAGAGATCGCTTCGGTTACGGAGAGGCCGGAGCAGGTCGTCGGCGTGCACTTCTTTAACCCTGCTGTCCTGATGAAGCTGGTCGAGGTCACCAAAGGAGATAAGACGAGCGAAGAGACAATGGATGTGGC
>CAZLAL010000181.1:0-4352 GCA_964557455.1 uncultured Dehalococcoidales bacterium | reverse complement strand
TGAATGTGCGGGCATAGTTGTCAGGCTCATGTCTTTTGAGCCAGTTGAATTTTGACCTTCTCTGATACTCTTTCAGTCTCTCTTCCATTCGGGCTATTTTGAAGACAAGCGGCAGAACAGGCCTGCCCGGCAAGCTCAATCCCTCAGTCTTGCGCTCGTCCAGCCAGGTTATGGCGGAGCGAACTGATTTGCCATTCTCGTCAACCGGCACGATGGTGCTCCTGTGCGTGGTTATGGCCACGCCTGCCAGACTATCCGCCGATATATGCGAATTTCGCACCACGCTCTCTGTTACCTTTTGCGCTATCTGTAGATAGGTTTCGGCATCCTGCTCGGCAAAGTCAGGCTGTACTGCAAAGTAAGGGGCAACCGGCGATGACTCGCCATGGACTTGGACGAATGCTTTGATATTCTGGGTGCCCCCGTCGATGACAACAAAGTGCTTCACTGCATCGCTCATTTGGTCCTCCCGCTCAAGATATAAGATTTGCCCTCACTCTTGACCACGTCCTCCTTGGCAATGTTCATCTCCCTGCTGGCTATCTCCACAATCCTGGGCATGCAAAAGCCACCCTGACATCTCCCCTGCCCGGCCCTCGTCCTCCTCTTTACTCCATCCAGGCTTCGGGCAGCCATTTCACCGTTTAGTGCCTGCACAACTTCGGCTTCGCTCACATTTTCACAGCGACATACGATATGTCCGTATCGAGGGTCGGCTCGAATAAGCTCGTCTTGCTGCTTCAGGTCCAGCTTCGAAAAACGGACCTGCGCTTTTCTTACCGGATTGAACTTGTCATTGACGGGCGGATGCCACTCCTCTCGAATGATTTCCCTGACCCGTTCCACGATGGCCGGCGCTGCTGCCAGGCCCGGCGATTGAATCCCGGCAACGTGCACCAGGCCTCTCACCTTCCTGGAGGCCTCGATAATAAAGTCCTCCTTATATGTAGCCGCGCGACATCCGGCGAACTGCGCGATTATCTTCCCTTTTTCCGGCTTTTCATAGCCGGGCTTCAACCGCGCCAGCACCGGTGCAAACCGATCGAACAGACTATCACATCCCTCCGAGGTAGTGGAAACGTCCTCCTTATCGCAGACTTCAAGAGCGGTCGGGCCAAACTGAAGATTGCCGTCCGTGGTGGGAATGATGCCGCCGCCCTTGGTATACCTGGTCTCCCTCGATTCCGCCGCCATACTGATCGATGCGAAAACGGTGCGCACAGGTTGGTACAATTTGTCGAAAATGATGGTCTCCCCTTTCCTGGGGTGGATGGTAAAGAACCTGTCGCCAGCGTACTCCGCTATCTTGTCCCCGTAAACGCCAGCGGCATTTACCAGAATCTTAGCCCTCACGGTGCCCCTGGTAGTGTCAACCGCTTTGATAGCGCAATCCTCGGTCCGAACTCCTGTAACGCTTGTGTCCAGAAAGATGCTAACGCCATTTGACAGCGCATTCTCTGCGTAGGCGATGAGCATCTCGAACGCCGCTATGATGCCCGTGTTCCAGATGAGCACACCTCTTTTGACATGAGGCGCAAGCCCCGGCTCAACCTTGTCCAACTCGTCCCTATCCAGCAACCTGGGCTCAGGGTCATTGTGCTTTAAAGCCACTTCCACTACATAAGGCAGCAGCGCCTCCTCCTCAGGGGTCTCGGCAACGACTAGCGTGCCGACACGCCTGAAATCCACATCCAGTTGGCGGGCGATTTCGTCCCACATAGGATTGCCTCGGTAATTCATCTCCCACCTAAGCGTGCCGTACCCTGCCTGGACCGCAGGGTGTACCATGGCATTGCCATGAGTGCTCTGGTCCATGCCCACGTCGTTATGCCTTTCAAACAAGGCAATACTGAGATTGAACTGTGAGAGCTCCCTGGCCACCGCCAGGCCGATTACACCGCCGCCGACGATGACCACATCGAATTCCCGGCCAGTGAGCTCATCTGAAATCTTGCGCGGCGGTCTGAAGTATAGCTTCCCCGGGAACACGATATCGTTCACCACCTCCCGCACCCTATCAAAGTCGCCGGCAAGGTGCCCTGCCTGCACAGCAGCACCATGCGATGCGGCTCTCCCGCGCAGCCTGGCAATGCCGTCTTTCATAGAGACGGCAACCTGCTGACCGGTTGCCTTCTCTATTTCACCTGCTATTTCGCGGGACAGCCCTCTATCGCTAGTCACTAATCCTCTCCGCAACCAGTTCCGTTATGTACTTCATGTTGACTTCGGACAGTACAGATTTGCATGTCGGGCAGGCGGTGACATAAATGTCAGCCCCGGTATTCCTGAGTTCATCGATTCTCATAGAGGTCACTGCGTCCTTAAGATTGTGGTCTCCAATCTTCGCCCCGTATGTCGAGCCGCAGCAGTGAGTATGCTCTCCCCAGTAGACTGGCTCCTTCAGGCTAAACCCCAGTGCTGTGAGAATTTCCCTGGGCACAGTTGACATTGCCAGGTCATACGCCAGGATGCAGGGGTCGTGGAAAGTGACCGCCTTCCTGCGCTTCCTGAAACTCAGTTTCCCTTGCTTGACAAGACTGTCTATGAACTGCGTGGTATGCAGGATTTCCACATCCAGTTCCACTCCTACCTCCCTGTACGCTTCCGTCATCATCTTGATACAGGTAGGACAATCAACAACAATCCTGCGCAACCGTCTCGCCTTAATCTCGCCTTTCATTTTCAGTGCGGCTCGCCTGAATCCCTCCACATCGCCAGCATAGTACAGAGGAGCACCACAACAGATATCGCCGCCTCCGAATTGCCTGACATCAAGCCCCGATTTCGACAGCACCTTTTCACTGGCTTCCAGCAAGTCCTCATCTTTATACGAAGAGCAGGCAATGAAATAGCCTGTGTCCCCGGTCCCTTTGTCTATAAGCTCTCTTTCGCCGTCAGGATTTCCATATTTCTCAAATGTCTCCACCCGTTTTCTCACATCTTCGGGAAGCACTCCGCTGTTGAACGCTTTGACCCTGCCCTCGTGAATAAAGTCCCTCAGGTCATAGTCATCATAGATACAGTGCCGGCTGCATGCCCCGCACATGGCGCTCTGGAACATAAGCTCGAAAAATCCCTTTTCATCTTCAAGCAAGCCCTTTTCGTGGTATACGATGAGCCGGGCCAGCTTCTGAGGGCTCAGAGCTTCTCTCCCCGTGGCCAGATATGTCGGGCAACTGTATTTGCACATATCAGCGCACATGGCGCATCTGGCAATTTTTTCGGCCTTTTTCTTATCTTCCGCCATCGATGAGTTTACCCGGATTCAATATGCCCTCGGGGTCGAGCGCGCTCTTTATGGATTTCAAGACCTTCACTCCGCTGGCCCCCAACTCGCGTTCCATATACTGCATCCTCCAGAAACCGATGCCGTGGTGGTGACTTATGGACCCGTTGTTCTGGAGCGTAGCTTTCATGGCAGCATCCCATGTATCCTGGTAGTAACGCAGGGGTTCCTTCGGGACACCGGCGAAGGTGATATACAGGCAAGCGCCTTCACGATAGAAGTGCGAGTAATGCCCGGACACTTCAAGCGCGCCTTCAACCGCTTTCATCGCAGCAACCATGTCCCTGTACAGCTTGGCCGCGTCTTTAAACAAGGTCGCTACTTCGATGGTGTCAACGACGCCACCATACTGCATCAGGATGGGCCCCAGTCCAATGTCGAATCTCTTCCGCAGCCAGATATCGACGGACTCTTCTCCGCTCGATTTTCCACCATTCTCCCGGCAGATGTGCCTGATGACCTTGCCATCAAGAGCGGCGTACTCAGTTTCCCCTTCCGATATGAAGATTGTAACCACTTTTCTCCCTATGCTGGGAAAATATCTCTCGCTCTCTGCTTCGTCAAAGATCCTCACCACCGCAGGCCTGGCCTCGGCTCTCAAGATCTGCCGCACGGCATCAATAGCCACCTCAACCGAAGGAAAAACAAACGACTGCTTTATCGTCAGACTGGGCAGGGGGTGAATCGCAATAGCTGCTCTGCTCACAATGCCGAGCGTGCCTTCGCCACCCAGGAAGAGGTCCTTCAGCGAAGGTCCAACCGATCTTCTGGGCACAGGTCTGATATTTAACAGACTACTGTCAGGCAGCACCACCTCCATACCCAGCACCATATCCTCGATTTTGCCGTATTTAGTGGAGAACTGTCCGGCTGCCCGCGTGGAAATCCACCCACCCAGAGTGGAGCAAAAAAGAGACTGCGGGATATTGCCGGCCGAATATCCCCGGTGGTTCAGTTCGAGTTCCAGATTTGCGCCTATTATCCCCGCCTCAGATTCAGCCACCAGTGAGATCTCATCGAGACTGATGAACTTATTCATCCTCTGCAGGTTCAGTATAATGCTGCC
>CAZLAL010000180.1:0-3850 GCA_964557455.1 uncultured Dehalococcoidales bacterium | reverse complement strand
CTATTTGGGATAGGAATGCCTCCGTATATTTCGTAGTCCAGACATGATGCCTTGGATAGCGATTTCAGAGTCTGGAGTTCGATTGCCAGGTCTGTGATTTGTTCCCTTATATGTGGGACTCTTTCGATGCCGTTATACTCGGCCATAGCTTGGGCCGCTCCTACCAGGATTTCCAGTATAGGGATGTGGTAGCTGCAGCCAGTATGGCGATGGAGGGTGGCAAAGTTGTAAACAAGTGGCATGACAAACTGCCACTCGCCAGCTAAGAATACCCTGTCCCAGGGCACCAACACATCGTCGAATATGATCATAGAATCAGTGTGATTTCTGATGGGAACGTCAACGGGGAAGTCATCGCCTCCTCTCCGGTAATGGAAGGGATGAGCTATCTGTGTAATACCTTTGGTGTTGGCGGGTATGGCGAAAGAGACCGCGTAGTCCGCATCAGCCTCAGACATGTTTCGGCAAGGCATTATCAACAGCTCGTTGAAGTATGCAGCTGCTGTAATGTGAAGCTTTGCTCCTCTGACCACAATGCCATCGCGATTCTTATCAACGATTCTAACGTAGTAATCAGGATGAGCCTGTTTCGGGTCGGAAGGACGCAGTATCCTATTCCCCTTTGCATCGCTCATGGCGCCAGCCATGCTCAGGTCGTTCTTTTGCAGGTAAACGCGGAAATTTTCAGCCCGGTTCATATACTCTTTCTTAGCCATCATTTGAGCGGTCATGCTGACGGCATTCATGGCGTCGGCGCCAATATCCTTGGTAAAAGGTACTATGCCTTGATTCGCTCTTGTACCGGTTACCATTAGCTCATGGCGCTTAAGCAAGTCGTCGCTGTTCTTTGGAGTATAGTAGTACCTGCTTATCGGCTCCCCCGTTTTTTCATCTGTGACCACTGCCAGATCATGATATTCTGGCATCTCCGCCATTTCGTAATCGAACGCTGCCGTATCCACACCTACCTTCAATGCAGGGTGTGTGGTCACATCCTCCACCCGTTCCCCACTCAAATAGACTATTCGTCCATCTTTCAGGCTCTGCCGATATTCTGCGGCTGTTTTAAGACCCATGTTCTTGCCTCCTATCGTTGTGAATTTAGCTGCATATTGCTTCTCATTTTTTGAGGGGAGACCATACTATAAGTGGGAAATACGGGCATTGTCAAACGGTACCGCCATATAAGATATCGCGCGGAACAAGAATACGTAGCCCGATTGCTCGCGCGTTCAAAATAGATGAGACGGCTCGCTCAGCACGTTAATTTCCTTTGACTCCAGTGTGAACGGGGTATACTATACTGGTACTCAAATCCTTGGAGGCTGCGGGCACAATGAATTACAATCGTGGCGTGGGCGGCACACTAATCAATCAAAATATTGTCGAACTATTAGCTGAACTTCCCGACGGAGTCGAGCTGGTAGGAGCAGCAAAAACAAGAAACCCCGGAGAAGTCTTGGAGGCTGTGCAAGCTGGCATAAAAATCATTGGAGAAAATTATGTCAACGAAGCAAAAGAGGCCCACGAACTCGTGGGAAACAGAGCGAAATGGCATTTCATCGGAATACCGCGAAAACATGATATCAGGAAATGGGTGGTGGAGATTTTCGACATGATAGAAAGCGTGAATTCGCTGGAAATAGCCAGGGAAATCGACAAGAAGTGCGCACAAATTGGCAAGATAATGCCCATCTTGGTCGAGGTGAACAGCGGCAGAGAGCCCCAGAAGTCAGGGGTGTTTCCAGAGGACGCAGAGCAATTGATAAGGGAAATATCACGTCTTGGGAACGTCAGGGTGACGGGGCTTATGACTATGGGGCCCCGTTTTGGCAACCCCGAGGACTCCCGGCCCTATTTTGTAGAGACAAGAAGGATATTTGAAGAGATTAAAGGGCTGAACCTGCCCAACGTCGAGATGAGATATCTTTCCATGGGCATGACTAATTCTTACAAGGTCGCTCTGGAGGAAGGCGCTAATATCATCAGGATAGGCACCAGGATATTTGGGCAAAGGGACAGTCCCGCGTAACTAAGTTCGCATCCCTGTCCCGGATTCCGACCTTCTCCCGTATGTCCGCGCACCGTGATTTCTGTTCGTTTGAGGAGGAGGCAACTATTTACAAAACTGTCATCAATGGTAGGTCTCATCTTCTGATAAAACGGTGAACTCAATTGCTCTATTTTGCTCGTTTCTCTGAAGATGACGGGCTATTTTTCGAAGGAGTTCGTCCAGTCCCCATCCCTTGGCGGCGGATACTAGAGCCACATTCTCACTCGGCAAGATAATCTCTTCCTCGAACTGCGGGATGGTGGTCAGTGCTTTTAGCTCTTTTTCGCTGCTTAGAGCTAAGTCCAGCTTGTTCAGCACGGTGATTCTCGCCTTGTCTTGCAGATTCAGCTCGCTCAGTATCTTTTCTACTGTCAGGCACTGATTAGCGGCGTTCTTGTGTGTTATGTCAACTACATGCACAAGCAAATCAGCCTCATTAAGTTCCTCTAAAGTGGCATGGAAGGCAGCAATAATTGAGGGGGGAAGTTTGTGAATGAAGCCAACGGTGTCAGTGATAAGGAATTGCTGTCCAGTAGGCAGAGCCAGCCGGCGGGTTACAGGGTCCAGGGTAGAAAAGAGTCTATTATCTACATCAACACTGGCTTTGCTCAACGTGTTAAACAAAGTGCTCTTCCCGGCATTAGTATAACCGACGAGAGCTACGATGGGCGTGGCGGTCTCCTTACGGCGCGTTCTATAAAGTGCCCTGTGCTTCCTGATGCTCTCTATTTTATTCTGAAGCTGACTGATGCGCTTATGGATAATACGTCGGTCGGTCTCCAGTTGTGATTCCCCGGGACCTCTGGTGCCGATGCCGCCGCCAAGTCGTTCTAGATGTCGCCACTGACCGATGAGCCGGGGCAAGAGATATTGGTGTTGAGCGAGTTCAACTTGGAGTTTTCCTTCGTGAGTTCGGGCTTTTCGGGCAAATATGTCTAGAATGAGAGCGCTGCGGTCAATGACTTTGACTCCCAATGCTTCTTCAAGATTTCTTTGCTGCCTTGGCGATAGCTCGTCATCAAAGATCACTGTATCGTAGTAAGTCTGCTCCTTGAGATTGATTAGTTCCTCAATCTTACCCTTACCGATATAATATGCAGGGGAAGGCGCATCGAGTCGTTGAGTTACCAAGCCTACTACTCTGGCGCCCGCTGCTTTCGCCAGGTGCGATAGCTCTTCCAACGAATCCGCAACTGACCAATTGCGGCTGGAGACCTTGTTTCCTACTGCTACCAGGAGTACTTGTTCTGCCTTGGATTGCGTGTTAAAGAATTTCTGCTTCATGTCCTCAGGTGCCAGGACGATAAGCGCTTCGCTCCCTCCTCCAGACGGTCATCGGAAATGGTCAACGAAAATCTGATGTAGCCTTCTCCTTCTTTTCCATAGCCGGTTCCCGGAGTCACCGCTATGCCAATTTCCTCCAGTAATTTCTTAGTGAAATCTATGGAGCTGAATCCGGAAGGAATCTTAGCCCAGATATAGAAGGTCGCTTTGGGTGTTCTAGCCTTTAGCCCAATGTCACTAAGCGCTTTCAGCAATTTGTCCCGGCGCCGTTGAAAGACAGCATTATGGTGGGCAATGTGTTCCTGTGAGCCACGTAGAGCTTCCACGGCAGCATATTGAATTGTCTGAGGGATACCTGAATCCAGGTTGGATTTAACTTTGAATAAGGCATTTACCAGGTCAGGATTCCCTACCGCCATGCCTATTCTCCATCCTGTCATATGATAGGTCTTCGACAGGGAATGAAATTCCACACCGACTTTCTTTGCCCCGGGTACTTGCATAAAGCTGGGG
>CAZLAL010000179.1:0-4484 GCA_964557455.1 uncultured Dehalococcoidales bacterium | reverse complement strand
AAGGACACATCCGTTATCGAATTGGGTGCGGCTGTGATTAAGGAGGCGCTTAAGCGAGCAGGGCTGAGGCCTGAGTCCGGGGAAGAACTGCTCGCTTATGGCCCTGGCGCACTCAGGCCTGATGGAATAGTAGAACTGGAGAAGAGACACTACGATTATGATTCCTGTTTGCGTCCCGTTCAAATTGACGAAGTGATCATGGGGAATGTTCTTCAAGGTGGCCAGGGGCAAAACACGGCGCGGCAGGCTTCTATCTATGGCGGCATCCCTAAAGAGACGCCGGCCTTTACTGTAAACAAGGTCTGCGCCTCAGGTTTGAAGGCTATTACCTTGGGAGCGGAAGCGATACTAGCGGGCGAGGCTGAGGTTGTGGTAGCCGGAGGCATGGAGTGTATGAGCTATGCCCCCTATGTACTCCCTAAGGCTCGCTGGGGCTATCGCATGGACGTGGGAGCCAAGGGGGAAATCATAGACCTCATGGTCTACGATGGATTGTGGGAAACATTCTATGGCTATCACATGGGAAATACCGCAGAGGAAATTGCCAGGAGATATGGCTACACGCGGCACCAGCAGGATGAGATAGGCTACCTTAGCCATGTGCGGGCGCGGAAGGCCGTAGTTGATGGTCTCTTTAAGGATGAGATAGTCCCTTTTGCAATCCCTCAGAAGAAAGGCGGGCCGGTCTTTTTCGATACGGATGAGCGACCTATGGATACCTCTATGGAGAGAATGGCTAAGCTACCTCCGGCCTTCCGGAAAGACGGAACCGTGACTGCCGGCAACTCTTCAGGGATTAATGATGCTGCGGCTGCCTTGGTGCTTATGTCCCGGGACAAGGCCCAGGAAATGCACCTCAAGCCTATGGCGGTCCTTAAAGCTTGGGCTTCAGGTGCCACAGACCCTAAATACATGGGATTGGGCCCTGTGTCGGCCATCAGAAAGGTGCTTAAGAAGACAGGGCTTGGCAATAATGATTTTGATGTTATTGAACTTAACGAGGCGTTTGCTGCCCAGACATTAGGTTGTATGGAGGAGCTTGGTTGGGACTTTGACCATATTAACCCTCATGGCAGTGGTATCTCTATGGGGCATCCTATTGGCTGCACTGGAGCCAGAATAGCTGTTACTATCATCTACGATATGATGCATAGAAGCTTGCGTCGTGGCCTGGAAACCATGTGTATCGGCGGCGGGCAGGGGATGGCAGCCGTATGGGAGAGATCCTGAGACTTCACGGGAAGTGCGATGTCAAAGTTGCCAGCCATAGTTGAGGCCCTTCTTCAACCCCAGGCCTATCCCGACAAACCACAAAGCATAGAGCTGGTGCAGACCCAGATGTCATTCATTTTCCTTACTGGCGAGTATGTGTACAAGATGAAGAAGCCGGTCGACTTGGGATATCTGGATTACACTACTCTGGAGAAGCGCCACTTCTTCTGCGATCAAGAGCTGGACTTAAACAGGCGCCTCTGTCCCGATGCTTATTTAGCTGTGGTGCCGGTTGTCGAGGAGAAAGGGACGGTGCGCATAGAGGGATTGGGCAGGGCGGTAGAGTATGCCGTGAAAATGAGGCAGTTGCCTCAGGACCGTATGATGGATGTGCTTTTGCCTCGTGGGCAGGTCACAGCGCAAATGGTGACAAAAGTAGCTGAGAGACTGGTGGGCTTTCACCAGGAGGCCAAAACGAATCAAGAGATTGCTGCCTTCGGGAAGCTGAACGTTGTGCATCATAATTGTGATGAGAACTTTGCACAGACCGAGAAGTATATCGGTGTCAGCATTGGCAGGCAGCAATATGAACGGATTAAGGGCTATACCGATGACTTCATCAAGAGAAACACGGGCCTGTTCGATAAACGGGTAAGAGAAGGCAGGATAAGAGATTGCCATGGCGACCTCCATGCTGCCCATGTTTGCTTCACCGATGATATCTGCATTTACGACTGCATTGAGTTCAATGACAGATTCCGTTATGGCGATGTAGCTTCGGAGCTTGCCTTTCTGGCAATGGACTTGGACCGATATGAACAGGCTGTCCTTTCCCGCCATCTCGTAGATACGTATGTGAGGCTGAGCCATGATGAACAACTCCTGAATTTGCTCAACTTCTACAAGAGCTACCGGGCCTATGTCAGAGGCAAGGTGGAGAGCTTTAAGCTCGACGACCCATACATCCCTGAACAAGAAAAGGCGAGAGTAATGGCTGTCGCTCGGAGCTATTTCGAGCTTGCCGAATCCTATGTATGATGAATGCTTGGCGAAGGGCAGGGCAAGATGGCAGGCACCAAAGCTAATTAGCTGCTGCCCGGATTCCGTATGTGATTACTTATTATGGGTACTGCGATGTGGTCATCTAGTCAGGGTTCATGAATCTTGCTCAGAAGAGACTCGATGAGTATTTGCCTGAATGTTTTTTCTGAAACGTGCTTTTTAATTCGTCATTCGAGGAGTCAGGCTGAGGGGTGCTTCGTGGCCAATGAACTGCCGTTAGCTTTGGAGATGGTGATTTTGTACTATGCTGCCTTGTGCTATGAGCTCCAGTCTCCCACATCGCACTGCTCATAGAAGTTGGCCCCAACGGCGATTACGGTGCCGTCGGATTTGACCCCCACTGTGTGATCGCCGTCAGCGGCGATCTGGGCGATGCCAGTCCAGTTGCCGACATTACACTGGCCGAGGCCGTTGTATCCCACGGCGACTACAGTGCCGTCAGACTTGAGCCCCACAGTGTGACTCGTGCCTGCGGCAATCTGGGTGATATCTGTCCAGTCGGCGACATCACATTGGCCGTAGTAGTTGTATCCTGTGGCGACCACAGTGGCATCGGACTTAAGTCCCACCGTGTGGAAGTCTCCGCAGGTGATTCTAATGATACCTGTCCAGCTGCTGACATCGCACTGGCCCGAGTAATCGTATCCGACAGCGACTACAGTCTTGTCGGACTTGAGTCCCACGGTGTGCAACTCACCTGCGGCAATCTGGGTGATAGCTGTCCAGCTGCCGACATCGCAGCGGCCGTAGTAATTGGATCCCGCAGCGACTACGGTGTTATCGGATTTGAGTCCCAATGTGTGGTATCCGCCTGCTGCTACACTGGCGATGCCCGTCCACCTGCTGACAGCACATTGGTCATCACCGGTGGCACCAATGGCGATGACTGTACCGTCCATCTTGAGTCCTACCGTATGAAGGGCGCCTGCGTCGACATAGAGGATGTCCCTCCAGGTAGAGACACCGCACTGCAGGTGGGAGTTGTCTCCAACGGCAACCGCGGTGTGGTCGGACATAAGCCCCACCGTATGATGGCCGCCTGCAGCAACCTGAGTGATATATTTGGGTTCAATCGAAGAAGAGCCATTACAGCCGACTATGGTGGCCATTAAGGCCACCATAACCAGAAGGATGCTGATTCTTGCCACGCGAAAGTGTCTCCTCGAACTAAGCATTATGTTCATACTTCACCTTTCAGTTTTCGTAGTTGCTGTGATGTGTGTGACGTGAATCGTCCAGCAGACTGGGCGGATAAGCTTCCGAATGAGGATGGGTTTTGACAGGCAAATTGCTTCGCAGCAGAAAGAAAGAACCTACGCGTTTCCTATCCGCGCTCGATTGAACATCGCGGGAAGTGTGGCAATTCCTTAAAGTAAACACTTAATTACCAACCTTATATTAGCTTTGAAATACTATAGGCTACTGGCGAAGGTATTGTCAATAGTACTTCAGACGAAGTCCAGCAAAATCCGTCTTTCTGAATGGTAGAAGACTAAAGAGAAGGTTGAGATTGCTTCCATTTCGTAGACGTCCCAACCACAATGTAATCGCCAAGTTGGCCGGAATCGCACAGACATAAGTAAAGTGGGATGTCTGATAGGGCCGCTAAGTGCCTTACCGTTGGAGTTGCCTATCGCTCCATCGGTAATATATACTTTGGCGTTGGCCTGTATCGAAGCTGACGAATACTGCTCAGGAGGTGTGCAATGAATGTTTCCCCAGATGTCTTTTCTCTATCAGGCAAGGTAGCACTGGTGACTGGAGGCAGCCGAGGTATCGGGAAGGCTATTGCTATCGGGCTCGCCAAATTCGGTGCTGACGTAGCTGTGACCAGCCGCAAATTGCCCGACCTCGAGGAAGTGGCTAAGGAAATAAAGGGGTTGGGACGGAGATCAATGGCTGTGGCGACGCACGTGGGTAGGATAGAGGAGATAAACAATCTGGCCCCCAAGGTCAGGGAGGAACTTGGCAGAATTGACATTCTGGTGAATAACGCGGGTACCAACCCGAGCATGGCCCCGGCCATAGACATAGATGAACGTGCCTGGGATTCTATTATGAATCTGAATTTGAAGGGGCTGTTCTTTCTCAGTCAGGCGGTGGCCAGGCTAATGAAAGAGCAAGGCGGGGGCAAGATTATCAATGTTGCTTCAATAGCTGGGATCACCCCTGATATCTTGCCGGTTTACTCGATAAGTAAGGCGGGCGTG
>CAZLAL010000178.1:0-3287 GCA_964557455.1 uncultured Dehalococcoidales bacterium | reverse complement strand
CCCATCTCCCTGAGCACAGGCATAGTCAATGTCGGTACCCTGGCAGCCAGGACTGTTACACCGTTAATCTGCTCGACCTGGCCGAGCAAATCCTCCGCCAGCCTGTGGGATAGCTCCCTTTCCAGCAAAAGCCCTCTCTTACGCTCGGTTTCCAGCTCGCCAATTAGAGCCTTCACCTTGTCAGGAACCTCCTCTGCTGAGCTCCCAACTTCCCTGGCCAGAGCTTGCCAACCAGTTAGGCGAGATTCAACCAGCGATTCAGCTTCCCTTCCCGTTACAGCCTCAATACGATGCAGTCCTGACCCGATGCTGCCTTCGCCCGTAATCAGGAATAGCCCAATTTGTCCCGTCGAATTCACATGGGTGCCGCCACACAGTTCTTTGCTTATCGCCGGCTCCCCTATCTTCAGCATGCGGACTTCTTCTCCATATTGTTCTTCAAACAGAGCCATAGCCCCTTCTTCAACGGCTTCTTTATAAGGCAGGAGCTTTGCCTCCACCTTCAGGTCCTGGCGTATCCATTCATTCACCTGCCTCTGAATTTCCTGGACCTCTGCCTCACTTATGGGAGCCAATTGAGAGAAGTCAAATCTAAATCTTGCAGGCTCGACTAACGAACCTCTCTGATAAACGCCGCTACCTAACGTCTTCCTTAGCGCAGCCTGCAAGAGGTGGGTAGTAGTATGGTTGCGGGCAATATCCAGGCGGCGGGCGACATCAACTTTGGGTTCCACTTCATCACCGATGGATATGCTCCCTTCAACTACTTTCCCCCGGTGTATTATCACCTCCGAAGGAGTCCTGATAGTATTTGTGACAATTATCCTTCCCTTCTCGCTGCTGATTTCACCACTATCGCCTACTTGTCCACCCATCTCACCGTAGAAAGGACTCTTATCAAGCACTACATCAACCTCACTACCTTCACTCACACTCTGTACGGAGCCCCCCTTCCCTATCAAATCGCGGACCTTTGACCTGCACTGGTACTTCCGATAGCCTACAAATTTTGTGCTAACAGCAACCTTTGGCCCGTGTGTCGTTGCCACCGCTGTCGCTGGCGCAGGTCTTACCACCACCCCTGTCGACCTGGCCCTTTCCCGCTGCTTTTCCATCTCAGCCTGGAAGCCTTCCCAGTCTATAGCGAGCCCTTTCTCCCTGGCTATCTCGGCCGTGAGTTCGGCTGGAAAGCCATAAGTATCATAAAGCTTGAATACTTCCCTGCCTGTCAATTCGCCCCTTACCTGAGATGCGGCCTCGCCAGTGAGCTTCTCTACAAGGCTCAGGCCCATATCCAGAGTAGCCATGAATTTCGCTTCCTCAGCCTTGATCACTTCACTAATCAGGCTTCGACTGGCCTCAAGCTCAGGATATATGCGACTCATCATAGCAACTGTAACCCGGGCCATTTCATTAAGGAAAGGCTCATTCAGCCCGAGTTTCCTGCCGAAAAGCGAAGCACGCCTGATTAGTCGTCTCAGAACATAGCCTCTCCGTTCATTGGAAGGCACCACACCATCGGCGATGAGAAAGGCAATGCCGCGCGAATGCTCAGCTACAATTCTAATGGCCCGGTCTGTATTCTCGTCCTGACCATATTCCTCCCCGGACAATCGAGAAATGCGCTCCATCAAAGGAGAAAACAGGTCTGTCTCATAAGGAGAAGACTTTCCCTGGATTGCCGCCAATGTCCTCTCCAGTCCCATACCCGTATCGATGTTGGGCTCGCGCAGAGGAGTGCGCTGCCCGCCTGGATCCTGATTATATTGGGTAAATACCAGGTTCCATATCTCTGAGAAGCGCCCACACTCACAATTCGGCTTACATTCCGGCTTGCCACAACCGAACTCCTCACCCAGGTCATAGTGAATTTCGCTGCACGGCCCGCACGGACCGGAATCTCCCACTGGACCCCAGAAGTTATCTTCCTCGCCAAATCGCAATATTCTCTCCGCAGGAACGCCAATCTCTCGCCAATAGGCGAAGGATTCATCATCGTCAAGGTAAATCGTTACCCAGAGTCGTTCTTCAGATAGCCTTAGACGCTTGGTAACAAACTCCCAGGCCCAGGAAATCGTTTCTTTCTTAAAGTAGTCACCCACGCTGAAATTGCCCAGCATTTCGAAAAAGGTGAGATGTTTACTATCACCTACCGAGTCTATATCAGTGGTACGGAAACACTTCTGGCAGGAAGCTAGTCGCCGGCTGGGCGGCGTCTCCAAGCCCAGGTAATATGGCTTGATTTGCACCATGCCAGCGCTGGTCAGCAGCAAAGTTGGGTCCTTATAAGGCACCAGAGAGGAGCCGGGGATAATCTTGTGTCCCTTCTCTTCGAAAAAACTCAGGAAAGCTCGTCTCAGTTCGTCACCAGTCACTTACTTAACCAACTCCAATATATTATGTGATTCTCTTGAGGTCGCTCACTAATTTAGTCTAAATCAGACCGGGGCTGCACGAAGACTGCAAAATCTTGCTGCGGTCATTCAGTCACCTTGCTGATTTTAGAAGTTGCCAGCTTCAATGTCAATCGGGCTGCAGGGAAAACTCAACGATTTCGCTGTGTGGTGTCATCGTGAATTGGGGCAGCTCTGCTGCTAATGAACCACACTTGAACCTTTCGGTCGCTCCATCTATAATACAGCGTCTGTGCTAAGCGACCCAAGGCTTGCGGCAGCACCAGACACTAAAAAACGAAGACAGCACTTTCTTGGACGCAATGTAACATGTTGAAAGGAGCGTGATATGATCTCGTTCAATCCAACCGAAGAACAACAGATGATCGTCAGCATGGTGAAGCAGTTTGCCAATGACGAGATGCGCAAGATCTACAGGCAATGCGATGAGAGCGGTGATATCCCTGATAGTGTTATAGATACCGCCTGGAAAATGGGGCTTATTGCCAATGGCATACCTGAGGAATATGGCGGACCCGGCGGAGAGCGTTCTGCTATCACCGGGGCGCTGATAGCCGAGGAATTGGCCTGGGGTGACCTTTCAATAGCAATGAACATCCTCTGCCCGGCTCTGTTTGCCTATCCCATTCTGGAGACCGGCACAGAAACACAGAAAAAGAAGTACCTCCCGCTTTTCTCTGGCGAAAGCTACAAGATAGCTACTGCAGCACTCATTGAGCCACGTTTCGCTTTTGACCCTCACCTTCTATCAACAACTGCGCAAGCCAACGCTGGTGAGTATGCTCTCGACGGCGAGAAGTGCTATGTGCCACTGGCTGCTGAAGCTGAGCTGTTCCTTATCTACGCACAGGAAAATGGCAGCAGCCAGGGTTT
>CAZLAL010000177.1:0-4590 GCA_964557455.1 uncultured Dehalococcoidales bacterium | reverse complement strand
AATTGTCATATACGTCTGGGCACCGGGCCTCGAGGCATCGCCACCCGCATTCGTATACGGCATTGTCGTGTCGCTTTTCGTCTTCTTCAACTGTTTTGCCATCAATATGGTGTTGCAGTATAAGCAGGTTGGACCCTGGCGGGATTACCTGTATGGTGAGAAGGTGTATATCCTCCTGAGTCTGACGGCCAAGGCTCTGTTAGCCTGGCAGGTGTTTTTCCCGGTACTCATGTCATCCTGATCCTGGAACGCATGCCACCGGCGGCGCTTATTTATAATGCTGTTAGTCCGCTGCGCGCTGGAACAATAAGCATTGGATGAGGAGGGCACCAGGCCAGGAATAGCGCCAGGTTGAACATCATATGGCTCAGATATGGAGAACTTAGTCACGCAAGCCAAAAAGGATCTTGCAGACCGTTTGTCGATCCCGGTTGAGCAGATCGAAGTGCTGGAGGCCAGACCTGTTGTGTGGCCGGACGCCAGTCTGGGCTGTCCCCAGTCAGATATGAGATACAAGCAAGTACGAATGGATGGCGCGTTGATCCGACTTCAAGCTGAGGGGCAGCTTTATGAATATCACAGCGGCGGGAGCCGGGGTTTATTTCTATGCCAGTAATCACTCGGGGCTCAAAAATTAAAGAAAGGGATGCCTGAGTAAACCAATACGGTCGCGCCCAGGTTCCTGAATGATTAAGGAACTGGGAACGGTCTACCTGCACTGCCAGAGCTTTCGTCTGGAAATACATAATGAGCCGCCCGCATGGCCTGGCCATGCGGGCGGCTCCTGTTTCTGCCAGATCAGCTCTGAACAGAAGTCAATTACATCTAGCTAGCGGTTATCAACATTGATCAACGTCAAGCCCATCAGGCCAACGTCGCCGGTGTGGGACACAGCGCCCAGGTGCCACTGGCCCGCCGTCGCTCCGGTCCAGCTTACGCCAACGGTCTCGGTACTGCCGAGTGTGGCTGATGCCGGTGCTGAGTCGACAACCAGGTTTCCACCAGGCGTGGCCGAGATTACCCAAGTGTATAGGTCATAATCGGAATCGCCGCCAGGAGCCGACCAGCCATGCACGTATACACTCCATGTGCCATCCGTTGGCAGAGGAATGTCTATCAGTTCATTGGTACCGCCGCTCGTGCTGGAGGCAGCGAAATTACCGTCTGGATCGTATAGGTAGATATCCAGGTCGGCATCGGGTTCGGTAGCGTCGGGAGGCATGGCAATCCGGAAGAAGGCCGCCCCCGACAGGTTAAACTGGTGCAGATTACTGTACCCGTCCATCCGATCAAATGTCTGATCAGGGTCCTGCAATACATTATCTGAAGTGACTACGGCAGGTTCGAGTCCGTGCGCTGCCGCTGAGTATGAGCCGGTATAGCCGAAGGTAACATCAAAGCTGGCCGAGCCGCTCTCACCGCTGCCGCTGATCTCAGCGGGTGCGTCGAATAGGGCAGCTTTCACGGCAATCGGGCTGTATACCTCGTAGAAACCGCGCCTGCCATCGTTGTACCAGGTCAGTGAACCAAAGCGCCATTCACCGATTGGAGCATCGATGTTGGTGATGGTGACCTGGTAAGTTGCAGATTGGCCGCTCTTCAACCACAGCACCGAGGGTGACACTATTACCTCGTATCCAGGCGGGGCATCTACAGAAACGGTATATTTTCTCCAGCCCTTCTCTCTTGCGACACTGGTTACTGTCCGCTGGACAGTCAGGCTGCCCGGTAGCTCTGAGATGCCAATAGATGGATAGTTGAGATTATAGGCCTCCGTGGGAATTCCAATCGATTCAAGGAAAGCGCAGGTACCTTCAGGATCCGCGAATACTTCCGGTGCCTCATCACACAGGAAACCGAGGTACTCATAGAAGCCGGCATCGTAGACAAGGCCAGGCTCGAAAGCAGAGCCTTTGATGGCCTTGCCACCCACGTTAAGGTGTCCGCTGCCCATATCGAATGGGTCAGCCGGCGTAACCCCATCTTCCTTCATCACATCCTGGTAGGCAGTGGTCATTATTGCTGACTTGGCCATGGCCGGGCTCCAGTCGGGATGCACCTGCTTTATCAATGCAAATGCACCTGCCACGTGCGGGCTGGACATTGAGGTACCACCGATGCATTGGAATAACTCGCCTGGTAAGAACCCCGGATCGGGATAAGGCGATGCGCCAGCCAGAACATTTATACCAGGCGCAGTGATGTCAGGTTTGATGATGTCCGCAGCGACTGCATCCGGTCCACGCGATGAGAATGCTGCCATCCACGGAGCATCGATTTCGGTGAACTCACCGCCGTTAATCTGGGCGACAGGATTAGGGCTGGCTGCAATATATGCCTTGATTGCCAGGCCGTCGGTGTTGCTGATGTGCACTGTGGGCACCCAGTGGTTATCGGCGTTCTGGTCCTCGGTATCATTGGAGTTGTACAGGATCATTCCCGCCCCACCGGCCATATACACTGCCAGACTCTTTTCTACACGCGCATAGACTCCACGTTTGCACAGCACGATCTTACCAGATACAACACTGGCATTTAATGAACCTGGAGCACACAGTTCATCTCCAGCGTCTGCTGCATCCACCAGGGGTAATTCATCTGTGCTGCCGGTGATTGAGGCGCCAAAGTACTCCCAACCGTCACTGGAACTGACCGAGCCCAGGAAAGTGCGGCTTTGCGTGCTGGCACCCACAGTGGTGAGCCACGGCACAGTACCCGGACCGCCAACGGTGGCTGCTCCGGGCCCAGAGTTGCCCGCCGAGGTAGCCACATAAACGCCAGCATCCGCGGCAAACAGGAAGGCAAGATCATCTGCGGTTATCAGGCTAGGGCCGCCACCGATGGAGTAGTTGATTACGTCCACGCCGTCGGCTACAGCCTGATCGATAGCTGCCGCCAGGTCAGACGTGAAGCCGCCCAGGTTGCCCAGCGCTTTGTAGGCGATAATGCGGGCACGCGGCGCGATGCCGGAAATGGTCCCTCGTGCTATCCCATAAATGCTCGCTTCAATACCCGCATTGCCGGCCGCTGTAGAAGCTGTGTGGGTGCCGTGACCATCATCATCACGTGCCGAATCGAACTCGTCAGGGTCAGCCCCGATGTAGTAGCGATAGGTATCTAGCATCTGGCGGGCACCAAGCAGTTTATCATTGCTACTACCGTCATAGGGTGCATCGGCTGGATTGTGGGCCGTATTGCCAAACTCGTAAGGTAAACCTTCGTAACCGGGCAGCGGCTCGTAGCTGCCGTCATCGGCGAAGCTGGGGTGCTCCGGCCAGATACCGGTATCGATAATTCCCACTACTACCCCTTCGCCAGTATAATCCTTGTCCCAGGGACCTCCCGAATCGGTTAATCCCAGGAAGTCGGGGGAATTATCGGTTGTCTTGTAGCGCATCTCATCCGGTAGCACCAAGGCTACGCCAGGCTGCTTGGCAATTTCGTCAGCCTGAGTCTTTGTTAGTGCGGCGGCAAAGCCGTTGAGTGAAACTGTATAATCGTAGATCTTTCCACTCAGGCTGGCGCCAACCGCTTTTAAGGCTCTGTTATGCTCCTTTTCCAGGAAATTCTGGTACTTCTTTACGAGGGCACTGTTGGGGTCTATTTTGGCCCCGCTCTCGGGCTTGGTGGCCGGCAGCCCTTCAACGTCGCCCTCGTAAGCGATGGCCGGATCGGCTGCCATAACGACGATATACACGTCCTCGGGTGCCTTAGCAGCCAAGGACGTAGGCACGACTATAGCCACGACCATCATCAACGCAAGCAAAAGTGTTAACTTTCTCATTGCTTTTCTCCCTCCACTTTAGTTTTGATTATTTCATTCAAACCATACAATCCAATACCATTAAAGCCTGTCAAAGTCCACTGTCATTATGCCATCGTAATTCATCACCTCCTATACCCTATTGGGCCGTTCTATTTTTGTCGTATCGTTTCGATTTTGCAGGATTCTGGACGGCTTTGCTTCCAACCTGTTTGGCGATTTCAGAGTATTCCAGGTGCAGTGAGGGTTTAGCATTTCGGAAGTACTCTTTCTTATAGCTTTGGCGTGAACTTACATGAAGTGGCCTGGAAAGCCTTTGCGTTGGATACTATCACCATCGACACAAACCAGCCTTACTTTAGGTTGGTTTCACCACCTACCTCCTGTCGTCTCGCTGACCGTGTGGCGATTTTAGCTCAGCGCCTGCAGCTATGGTCACGGTCTTTGTTGACCTTTTAATCATACGCTCGAGTCTTCTTGATGTCAAGCATAACTATAGTTGAATATGCCTAAGTCTAAGTCTAAGTAAGGCTGACTCCAAAGTAAGGGGTTGTCCAACAAGATGGCTAATTAGTGCCTTCATAGCTAAGGCGGTGAGGGTACCATTGTCGACCAGAGGAAATCTGTGCTAGATTAAGCTGGCAACGGCGCATTGCGCCTTATGTATAATAAATAGCCTTGTTGGTGAGCTGCGTGTAACAATGGCGAAGGTTGTCAGCTATGGGTCCTGGAAGTCGCCAATATCATCCGCTATGGCGGCATCGGCAGGAGTGGCATTCGAAAGGCCGCTTTTGCTCGATGGAGATCGTATATACTGGGTGGAGAGT
>CAZLAL010000176.1:0-5985 GCA_964557455.1 uncultured Dehalococcoidales bacterium | reverse complement strand
AACCAGAGGGTCATAAAACTGGCTGACAACGTCTGCGCTCCGATATCCGGAGTCCACCCTTATTCCCTCACCATGCGGTTCAACATAGCTATCTATCTTCCCAGGCGACGGATAGAAATTCTGCGAATCCTCGGCATAGACACGAGATTCAATGGCCCATCCATCCCATCCCAAGTTATCTTCTCTAAACAATAGGGGTTCGCCTGACGCAATTCTGATTTGCTGCTCAACCAAATCAATGCCAGTTATCATTTCCGTAATCGGATGCTCTACCTGAAGTCTCGTGTTTATTTCCAGAAAGTAAAATTTCCGATGCTTGTCAACCACAAACTCAACGGTGCCGGCGTTGGTGTAGCCAATTCCCTGGGCCAGCCGTCTGGCCGCATCCCGTAGCTCCCCTCGCAATTCAGCGGTAGCGAACGGAGACGGTGATTCCTCAATGACTTTCTGATGCCGTCTCTGCGCCGAGCACTCTCTTTCCGGGAAAGTAACCACGTTCCCGTCCCTATCTCCCAGGATTTGGATTTCTATGTGGTGCGGCGATTCCAGGTATTTCTCCACATACACTCTCCCATCGCCAAAAGCCAGTCTGGCCCGCTCCGTAGAGGTATAAAATGCTTCTGCCACTTCTGCCATCTTTTCAACCTTTACCATACCGATCCCGCCACCCCCGGCCGATGCCTTGAAGATGATCGGCAAAGAGAGTCTAGTTGCCCACTCCTTTGCTTCTTCGACACTGTTCAATATACCGCTGCCCGGCGGAATCGGTATCCCCAAGCTGGTAGCTATTCCTCGTGAACGATACTTGTCTCCCATGTCACGAATAACCTGGAAGCTCGGCCCGATGAATATCAGCCCCTCTTCTTCGCATCTTTGAGCAAACTCCCATCGTTCAGACAAGAAGCCATAGCCAGGATGGATCGCACTTGCACCGGCCGCTCTAGCAGCTGCAATGATTTTATCTATACTGAGATAACTATCTTTGGGTTTCGCTTCCCCAATCCTCAGCGCTCTATCAGCCTCCTGGACGAACAGAAATCCATCATCTATGTCTGAATACACTGTTATCGTCTCGATACCCAATCGCCTAGCAGTCCTGATGACCCGGCGAGCAATTTCTCCTCGATTAGCAATCAGTACAGATTTGACCATATGGCCGTTTACCCAACGCGATAGTCTAATACAGAAAACAGTCCCGAATCTAATGCCAAAAACCGTTACAGCGACTATTGCTCGGCTTCCCCCTAGGAAAGGGACAATCTGTTGCCCGAGTAGAACCCTGAGAATTCCCCATGGTGGCTTTCGTTGACTCAAAAATGTATCCTACTTGCTACCATCCGTCAATACTATCGGCAAGCTTCCCTATGTCATGCCCCGTAGCTCAAAGCGACAGGCGAGATGGCACAATCCCCAGAGAACCATCATCAAGCACGCCACGGCGCCGTGGGGGGAGAGGTTGCATGCCTTAGCAGCACCCCGATCGTTGACGCGGTTTATCAAGGCAAGCCAGCACAGCAACTCGCGATGCCGGCCGCGCAAAGCTACAATGCAACTCCTCCGTTAAGCGTGCCAGGGACTGCTGTTTCGGACTACATCAAATTCTTAAAGGAGCGAGCAAATCTGCGATGTGTCACAATGTTGTACCGGTGACTCGACTTGTGCGCTTTTCTATGCTAACATGCACTGTTCGTAGAGATGATAAGACCTCTTACCCCATAAGCATCACCAGAAACATCGCTTGCCAGATTGATGGAACATAGTAAAGCTTGTGCGAATCTTTGCGAAATTGCGTTATTACTCTGAGGTAAATGCTGGTGAGATGCCCATTCTTTGACGTGCTGCTGAATTCCCGAGGTAGCTCTCAAAGACTTCTCCGGCAACGAACCACAAAATGCGGTCCCTTTCAGGGCCAAACCGTCCAGAAACTACCGAAATGGTAAGCGGATTTCGTCAGGAGGTGAACCAGTCATGGCTGAAGAAAAGGAAAAGAAGACAATAAACAGGCTGAAATCAATGCATCCGCTCAGAGCTAAGGTAAATGAAACATACCTAAAGAGTATTGAAGCTATGCAAGCGGGCAAACCTACCGTCTGGGCCATGATCAACTGGTACTACGGCGACCCTATACTGAAAGCCATGGACATAGAAGTGGTTTACCCTGAAAACTATGGCGCCATCGCCGCAGCCACAGGAGTTGCCCAGCAATACCTGGAGCGCGCTGATGCCGATGGCTTTCCCAGCCATCTTTGCGGCTATAGCTTGAACACCTTTGGCTATACTGCCCGCATGATGCAAGACCTGAATGGCCAGATACCTCCGGAGGCACCCTTTGGAGGAATGCCCAAGCCTTTGTTCCTGCTCTCTTCCGCTGCTATCTGCGATGCGAGATACAAGTGGTTCCAGGCACTGGGACGATACATAGATGTCCCGGTATGGGCACTGGAAGCGCCGACGCCCGGCGTCAAAGAGTTTTTTATGGAAGGCTACTATGACCGAATGGTGGAACTGGAAGTCAGACACCTCAAGGACTTTGTTGCTTTTGTGGAAAGCATGGTGGGCAGGAAGATGGATTGGGACAAGCTGGATAAAATAACGAACGTCATGATAGAGGTTAACCGCGTTTGGTACGAAGTCAATGAGTTGCGTAAGGCCAGGCCATGTCCCATGCATAGCCGTGACTTCTGGAGTGCTATGCCCGCTGCCCTGTTTTTGGCTGGCGACCTCGAGGATTCGCTCAGACTCTACCAGGATATGTACAGGGAGGTCAAAGACAGAGTCGATAACCACATCAGCGCCATCCCCGATGAAAAATACCGGCTCGTATTCGCCGAACTCCCGCCGTGGCATAGCCTCGGCTTCTTCAACAAGCTGGCTGAGCGAGGATGGAACTTCGTCGTCGAGAGCTTTGGTTACCGTCCGCCTATACCTATTGACCTCAGCAAGGTCAGCGACCCCCTGGAGCGCATCACCAGGTTTAATCTCCAATTCTATGTCGGCTACTACGAACACGCCCGGCAACAGAAAGTGCTCGGCAGCGGACTTGCCTACCCCTACTTGATGTATGCCAGAGAATGGAAATGCGACGGCGCATTTCTTCATCCCCTTATTAGCTGCCGCAGCGCCTCTACTCACTTACCATACGTCGCAGACATGCTCATGCAGGAACTGAAGGTGCCCTCACTGATCATCGAAGGTGATATCGTGGATCTGCGCCTGTTTAACCCGGAAGATGCTCTGGCCAGGGCAGAGCCATTCGAGGAAGCTATGGAACACTACAGAAAGATAAGGAAGGAACAAGGATTCGACTGGTAGACTAATCCAGGACTCAAATCTAACAAGGAGGCAGGGATGTCAGACAAAAATAGGGGCCTCAGCAAAGCCCGGGAAATTTATTCAAACCGTTCGCAGAGGGCTAGGGAGCTCAAAGCAGCGGGCAAGAAAATAATAGGCTATCCGTGCGTCTATGTCCCCCTGGAGATGCTCACCGCCCTTGACCTTATCCCTTACCGGACATACGGTGACATAAGAGAACCAATCATTGAAGTAGACAGGGCCCTACCCACTTCATTCTGTCCTATCATGCGGAGCTGTCTCGATTGTGCTATGAAGGGTAAAGACGATTTCCTCGATGGGATGGTTACCATTCACTCTTGCGATCCTCAGGAAAAAACAGCGCACGTCTGGGAATCTTACGTCAATTACCCTTATTTCCACTTCATCGACATGCCTATCACAGCTCGTGCCGAGGCCCTGGAATACTTCAAGAGCCAGCTAAACGATTTTAGAACGACTCTCCGGGCTTTCGCCGGGCAGAAATTATCTACAGACAAGCTCCGAGCCGCTATTGAACTTCATAACAGACAGCGCGCCCT
The DNA here is from genome assembly GCA_964557455.1 of uncultured Dehalococcoidales bacterium. GTDB lineage: Bacteria > Chloroflexota > Dehalococcoidia > GIF9 > AB-539-J10 > RBG-13-51-36. The sequence goes on along the minus strand of CAZLAL010000176.1, from coordinate 2,113 downwards.
GGTCGGGGAACTCTATGAGTTGACGAAGCCGTCTCCCCCCCTTATCTCCGGAACAGAAATCGTTGAGGTAGTAAAGGCCCTGATGAGCCTGCCCGTGGCCGAAGGCAATGACCTGTTAATCGAGATCATAGACGAAGTCAAAAACCGCAGCGATAAACCCGAACGGAAGTCAGCGCGCCTGTTCATCTGGACCGGCACCCTCGACGACAGCGACGTCATGAGAGTATTCGAGAGCAAGGCAAACGTGGTAATGGACGAAAGCTGCGGCGGTATAAGGGCTTACAGGGGCAAGGTGAAAATGACCGATGACCCACTGGAAGCGCTGGCGAAGTACTATCTGTATGAAATCACCTGCGCCCGCAGTTTCAAACAGGCTACCATCGGCGAGACCAGAAAGGACTATGCTACAGACTTGCAGAGCCGTTTCGGCTACCTCAAGAACATCTTCGCAGAATGGAAAATCAACGGCGCCATAATACTGCTGGTCAGGTATTGCGACCCGTTTGCCTTCGAAATACCCGGCCTCAGGGACTATTTAGACAGTCTGGGTATCCCCAGTACCTACATAGAATACGACTACACTACAGGAGCCCTGGCCCCAATGAGAACCAGGGTCGAAGCGTTTCTTGAGACAATCAGCTAACGGACCAGGAGGTCTATTTGTACTTTGCCGGTGTTGACATTGGTTCCACCATGACCAAGGTCATGCTCATAGACAAGAGCGACAATTCACTTTCAGCCATCAAGGGCCCCACGGGGCCGGAGCATCGCCAGCTTGCCAACGAGGTTATGCGCCAGGCACTGGAGCAAGCCAGTCTGCAGATTGAGGACATATCCTATATCGTAGCTACAGGCTACGGACGACTCAACGTCCCTTTTGCAGACCGCCAGATTACAGAGCTTTCCTGCCATGCCCGCGGCGTTTCCAGCCTTTTTCCCAGCGCCCGGACTGCCATTGATATAGGCGGACAGGATACCAAGTGTTTGAAGATTAACAATGGCAAGCTCATTAACTTCGTCATGAATGACAAGTGCGCCGCCGGGACGGGCAGGTTCCTCGAGTTGACTGCGGCTGCACTTGGTATCGAGCTGCAAGACATGGGTGACATCTCCTTGAAAGCCGACAAGAAAATCCAAATAAGCAACATGTGCACTATCTTTGCCCAGCAAGAAGTAGTGGCCCTGCTCTCCCACGGGGAAAGACTGGAAAATATTCTCGCCGGGCTTCACGCTGCGCTTGCCAGCCGCGTAGCAGCGCTGGCACGACGGCTTCGCATAGAGCCCGACCTGGTGTTGACCGGCGGCGTGGCCAAGAACATCGGGATGGTGAAAGCGATGAGAGAGACCGTGGGATTCGAAATTCTCGTTCCTGAAGAGCCACTGCTCACCGGAGCACTTGGCGCTGCCATCCTGGCAAGGGAAATCTATATGAAAGCAGCGGCAGCGGGGGAAGTCCTGCCCACAAAGTCACGGCAGTTAGAAAGGGCTACCTTCTTCAGCTAGGAGTGTCTATGAGCTGGTTCATGGGCATTGACATAGGCTCAGCATACAGCAAAGGAGTCATAATCACAGACTCCGAGCTCGTCGCATCGCATGTGATTGCATCCGGAGCCAACTACCGGAAATCTGCCGATACCATAAGGGCAGAGTTAATAAGAAAGGCCAATCTAAGCGAGACCGACCTATCTAATACGGTTGCCACCGGTTCGGGTGCTGACAATGTCCATTTTGCCAGCCAGAAAGCCAGTGATATAGTCTGCACTGCCCGCGGCATACACACCGTTTTCCCGGAAGCCAGGACCGTAATCGATGTAGCCAGTCAGTCCGCCAAGGTGATACGGTTGGATGCAGAAGGAAAGGTGACCAACTTCACCGCCAGCGAGAAATGTGCCGGCGGCAGCGGCCGCTTTATTGAGGTCATCGCCAACGTCCTGCGCATAAGCCTGAGCGAATTCGGGCCGCTGTCAGCGAAGTCAACCGACCCCATCACATTTAGTACAGGGTGTGCTGTCTTTGGCGAATCCGAAGCCATCACCAGGGTCAGCGAAGGCATTTCCAAAGAGGACATTGCTGCCGGCGTTAACAAAGCCCTGGCGGACAAGATTTCCTCACT
>CAZLAL010000175.1:0-3522 GCA_964557455.1 uncultured Dehalococcoidales bacterium | reverse complement strand
TTTCTACAGGCATATGTAACACCCCCTAAGACTGATTGAATATAGTCTAAGACCCGTTCACATTCCCGTCAATCACCCATTAGTAAGCCTACTTTTGTAAGGGACTGAGACTATTCTGCACTCAAAATAGCTTGCGTAGATATGACTAATGAGAGAGACAGTGAAACTCAAGCAACTAATCAGGATCAGAAGATGAGGACAAAATCAGAAGGGCTGAATTTCCCCGCTGTTGAGATGTCCAGCCCCTCTGTTAAGTGTCCTAAAGAGTCTAGCGCAATACAGTCAGCATTCAGTCAGGCGCTGGGATTCAGGACGCGTCCGACAAAGAGAATGGCGCCAGTCTCAATATCGCGAATCAGGAAGATGAATGGGCGGTCTATGGTAACCGCGACAGCAGGTTCAGGTGCCGCTGAGGTTGGCATAATCACTGCGGTGGCAGCAGCAGCCTCTGTGCCATCCTCATCCACAGCCACGAATGCCTTGTGTACCACGTCCAATATAAACAGGTCACGGCTGCCAGTCATTCCGGAGAAATCTGCCTCACCAGAAAACGCAATCGGCATGCCCATATCGGCCAGTGTCTCAGCCAGGCTGAACTCTGAGTCGAATTCAAACTGAGGCATGGTCAGGGCAACGTCTATATGCTGCAAGTCATTCACAATGTCAGTGACCTGTTGAGCCCCAAGTCCTTCTTCGAAAGCTTTGAAATTCCCGGATACAGGGAGCAAGATTACCATCGAGAGTTCACCGCCATTGTATAGCAGTTCAACCGCCTGGTAGCCTTCCCCGTTGGCGTAACCCAAGGACTCCGTTTGCGTCATCAGCGACACTATTACCTGCCCGCCCTCCAGCAGATAGAATGGGCCGTCTGCTGTCATCTCTTCTTCGAATTGGCACTTCCAGGCAGCATTGAAGTAGATGGCATTGGTCAGCACCAGGCGAGTCCATTCATCAATCGCGCCCGGCGGGATGAGTTTTTCGATGCGCTTGTTCGTCTGCTCATAGACCCACTTGTTGATAGTCTCTCGTGACTCCTCCGCTTCATTTATGAAATCAAGTATCTTCAGCCCGGCGCCGTAGTTCTCGGCCAAGACATCCAGGAAGCCAGAGAGGAACTCATAGTCCTCTTGCCCCCAGATGGCGTTAACAATGTTCAGCCTGAACTCTCCCCCGTCCTTTCCCTGGGCACCTTCACCCCTGCTGGCAAGTTCCGCGTCAAGCCAGTTGAATGCCGGGTGGAGCTTGCTCTGGTCAAGCAGAAAGTGAAGGGCATCGGCCATCTGCTCCTCGGTTTCGCCGCGAGCCCCGGCATAGGTCATGGCCAGAGCCAGTGAGATGCTATAGGGAGAGTAGAACAGATTACCCTCCTCCCCTTTAAGGGCCCGATAAAGCTCAAAGGCGAAGGCGCTGTTCCCTTCAACCAGCAACGCTTGCTCACTTCCAGAAACATTCCATGAAGTTGCGCGCTGTTTATCCGATTTGACCTCAGCTACCACCGGCTGGGACAGTTGAACGGAAATTATCAGCGGCAGCAGCAATACTGCTATTAATACGACTATCAATCCCTTCATTTCGTTTGCCTCCTACGAATACCTAAATTGTCCTCTCTTACGTTCAGTCCGAGTTTACTTGATTGGAAGCTCAACGGCTCCGGGTTCAGCATCCCGGGGCGGTTCCTCGCGGGGCTCCTCGTCACCTGGCAAGTAGTCATAAGGTGTCCAAATCGAGTACGGAAGCTCCACCTCATTGATGTCATCCAGAGTCTCCAGGTTGTTCATCTTTATCTTAGCTTGCGAGATGGTGTAGAGAACATTGCCTATGCAGAGGGACCTTTCCACCGAGAAGGGGGCGTAGTAATAATAATCGTCCCAACCGATGTCCGAAGGGTCGTCAATATGGGTGATTCTACCTTTGAGCTGTATGCCTCCGTCTAAAGATATATTAAATACGTATGCGCCCTGGTAGACAGGCTCGCCGTAGGCCCACTCGAGCTGTTCCTCAGCATACTTCGACTGATCTACCTTCGCCTCCAAAATAGGCATGACCAGCAAATTCCGTTCTCTATCAAACAGAAATGCCTTGTGGTCCCACAACACGGGCGAATCGCTGCCCCTGTCCCCTATTTCAACCTTGGATATCTCTACCGGATGACCGACGTCGGTGACATCGAAGAGTGATATCTTGACTCCCTGAAACCAGGCAAATTCCCCGGCGTCGGTTGTCTCTTTACCTATCCCGATGATATGGTTCTCGTCGTAGGGATGAAGGTAATCTGAGTAGCCGGTTACCTTCAGATAACCGAGGACTTCAGGGGCATAAGGGTCCTCCAGGTCTATGACGAACAGCGGGTCAACCTGCTTGAAGGTCACCAGATAGCCTCTGTCACCCATAAACCTGGCGGAATAGATGGTTTCCCCTTGAGCCAGACCGGTCAGTGAGCCGGTAATGTTGAGACTCATGTTCAGGATGTATACGTTATTCTGGGACGTCCCGTCCCAAGTTGTGGTGGCCACTCTGAAGTAGCCATCGTACTCGTCCATAGAGAACTGGTCCAGGACCATGCCAGGGACTTCGCCAGTAGCGGTATAATTCATCGCGCCGCCATCTATGTGGATGCGGTGGATAGTGGTCCTTTCAGATTCGCCCACATCCCCTCTCCATACCGGTACGGTCAGGTAGATGTTATCCGTAGACACATACAGGTTGCTGCTGGCGCCCAGCAGGATTGTATGGTATGTGGGCTCCTCAGCATCGTCTTGGGTATTAATGGCTATAATAGTGGTGTACGTGTAGTAATGGTCGGCTACATCGGAATAGTATATGTCCGTGGCCGGTATTTCCTTCTCGTTGACCGTGGGGAGGTTCACTACATCGTCTTCCTCATACACAGGCTCGTTTATCACCACATAAACGTAATCATCTATCATCCTGGAACTGATGTATTGCCCATCTGCGGAGACTCCCCTCTTAAATTGGGGGTTCTCCTTATCTGAGATGTCATACACCTTGACATATAGCTTGGGCGATACGTACGGCATGTAGTATTCTCTTTCGGAAGCGGACCATACATCGTAGTACAAATTATAGGGCGTCTCTTCTTCAAAGATGACCAGCCTGTCTCCCCTGATGAATATTCCTGTTATTGTTCCCTCTAACTCAATTTCAGACACGATTTGAGCTTGCTCAGGGGGATACACCTTCACAATGATGGTCCTGTTCCCCGAAACGAGATAAACATGCTGTCCGTCGGTCTTGACGATGTCTGCCTCATCCACTCCCGCAACCTGAATGTTGGTGGCAGAGTAATCCGTGGAAGAGTCATCTGCGCCAGGGGCAAACAAGGCATTGCTCTCGGCACTTGCTTTCCAAATGACCCCCCCGGTAATATCCGAAAGGAAGAGACCGGGCGCCCGATAGTACGCGTTATTCTGTGTGTTCTCCGTCACAAATTCCTCAAATTCGTCGTAAGAAGAGAACCTGTTGATTTGATTCCCTCCCAGATTCGCAAGATCGAAAGGCGCA
>CAZLAL010000174.1:0-3188 GCA_964557455.1 uncultured Dehalococcoidales bacterium | reverse complement strand
TGGTCTCCGCGAATAGCTTCTCCGCCGTCAGGCCCATGTTCATGGTGGTCCACATGTCCCAGTCCTTCCACTCTTCGGTGAACAATTTGGGATTGGGCTCCACCGGTACCTGTCGCCCGCCGCCTCCCAGGGACGGGATATGGGTCATGTGCTCGATTCCGCAGGAGATGACGATATCGGAATAGCCCAGCATGATTTCCATGGCGCCCTGGTGTATGGTGGACATTGATGAGACGCACTGGCGGTCAATCTGCTGACCGGGGACATTGAAGGGCAGCTTAGACAGGAAGTTGATCATCCTGCCTCCGTACATCCACTGCTCCTGCACCGGCATCGCGGTACCCGTGAGCACATCGCCGATTTCCTCGGGGTTTATCTTGGTCTGCCGTATCAGTTCTGTGACCAGCCTGGCTGCCAGCTCATCCATTCTCAGACCATTGAATGCGTCCCTCTCCGGCTCCCTCGGCCTGGAACGGGAGAAGGGTGTTCTTAGATAGCCAACAACGACTGCATCTTCCATATGATTAGTCTCCTTTCCCTATTGTATTTCGAGTTGGTTAGTGAAAATTGCGAACTGCTTATGTTATACCGCCGCACGGGCATCGTCAAGTCGTGGCCGGCAGCGATAGCAGTATAGCGGGTTTTTGGGGGGCCGGCGAAAGCTTGACACTTCCCTGAAATGTGGGTAAGATGGGTTCGATTCTGAGAGACACTGAGCAATCGTGTTCTTTCGTCAAGGATAGCCTATCGTCTAACAGAATGGAGGTAACACAATGACAGAAGATCCTAACAAGGCCGTATATGATGCCAGGCCGTGGACGAAGTGGTATCTGGAAGGTGTACCAAAGGATATTACCGTTGAGGAAAGGTCCGTGGTGGACACCTTTAATGAGAGCACAGAAAAGTGGAAGGACAAGACTGCCATAGTATTCTATGGCAGGAAGATGAACTACAAGGAGCTCAGGGACCAGGTTGACAGGTTTGCTACGGCGCTTCAGGACCTGGGCATTCGCAAGGGAGACACGATTGCCCTGCTGCTGCTTAATTCGCCGCAGTTCATGATAGCTTATTTCGGGGCTCTGAAGGCCGGGGCCAAATTGACGGCAATCAGCCCTGTTTACGTCGGCTCCGAAATCAAATACCATCTGGAAGACGCCGGGGCGAGGATGATTGTCTGCCTGGATATTCTTTACGACAATGTGGAAAGGAGCGGCGTCAAGCTGGATGCGGTCATACTGACCAGCATCAGCGAATACCTGCCCGGGATGAAGAAATTTCTGGGCAGCAGTGTGCTGCGGGCCGTATATCAGAAGATGGCTGCCCCGCCCGTTGAGATATACCAAAAAGAAGGATTTTATCGTTTCCAGGACCTGATTAAAAAATATCCTCCCAATCCGCCTAAAATCGAGTTCAACGTCAGAGAGGACGTAGTGACTCTGCCCTACACCGGAGGGACGACGGGGAGGCCCAAGGGCGCCATGATAACCCACTATAATTTCGCCGCTGCCCGGCAGATGTCTAATAAATTCTGGGGTGATATCATCCAGGAAGGGAAAGAAGTCGTAATAGCCTATTTGCCTTTCTATCATATCTATGGCCAGGCAGTGGTCATGATGGGAGGATTGAGCGAGGGCTACACTTCAATACTGATCACCACTCCCGACCCTGATGACATCCTGAACGCGATAGAAAGTTACAACGGGACTATCTTCTACAGCGTTCCCGCCCTGTATGATTATCTCAAGGACTATGAGAAGACCGACAGAGTGAACTGGAAGAAGATAAAAGTGCTTATATCCGGTGCCGATGCTCTTCTGGAAGACACTGCTATGGGCTGGGAGAGGCGGACCAAGGCCAGAATCCATGAGGGTTGGGGAATGACCGAAACGACCTCAGTGGGCATGGTCAACCCCTACGGCAGAGCGAAAATCGGTTCCTTTGGGGTCCCTATGCCAGGCTGCGTGGGGGGGATAGTTGAAGCGGAAGGCAACAAGTTCCTTCCTGTTGGCGAAACAGGCGAACTGGTGTTCAGAGGGCCGAACGTGTTCGCGGGATACTGGAAGAAGCCGGAGGCAACCAAGGAAATGCTTCTGGAAGTGGACGGGGAGGCCTGGCTGCGGACGGGCGACCTGGCAAAAATGGACGAAGAGGGCTATTTCTACTTCTACGACAGAAAGAAGGACATGATCAAATACAAGGGCCTGCAGGTATTTGCCAGAGCGGTAGAGGAGGTAATTACTTCCCATCCCCAGGTCAGGGAAGCGGGCGTCATCGGGGTGCCCGACCCCCAGGTTGGCGAAAAGGTAAAGGCCATCGTGGTTCTTGAGTCGGAAGCCAGAGGGAGGGTGTCGGAAGAGGACATTATGAAGTATTGCGCCGGAAAGCTTTCCGGCTACATGGTGCCCAAGATAGTCGAGTTCCGTGGCGAGGTGCCCAAGACTGACATCGGCAAGGTATCGCGCCGTGAGTTGAGAGAGGAGGAGCTATAGGATGGCGCCGTTTTTTGAAGTAGAAAACCTGACCAAGCGTTTTGGTGGACTGACTGCCGTCAACAACGTTAGCTTCCAGATAGGCAGGGATGAAATCGTGGGCCTGATTGGGCCCAATGGTTCAGGAAAGACCACCATGGTGCGCTGCATAATCGGCATATTTAAGCCCACGTCCGGAAAAGTCCGATTCAAGGGCGAGGACATTACCGGCTGGCGTCCCTGGAAAATCGTCCAGAGAGGGCTGGTGGGGACTTTCCAGGTGGTCAAGCCGTTCCGCCACCTCCCGATTATCGCCAACGTCATGGTGGGCTGCCTCTGCCCGCGGATAACCAAGGGAGGTGAATGGACCAAGACCACTGCCGTGAAGGCGCGGGATGCGCTGGAGTTCGTGGGCATCGCCGACCGGGCCCGTGAGCCGGCCTCCACTCTGTCTCACGGGGACTTGAAACGGCTGGAGGTAGCCAGGGCCATTGCCACCGAGCCCGAACTGCTTATCCTGGATGAGCCGTTCGGGGGACTTAATCCCGCCGAAACGGAGCTGGTCGCTAAATCCATGAAGAGGTTGCACAAGGGGGGTCGCTTCGGCAGGCTTCATAGCGAAGGACCGGCCATGCTGATAATTGAACACAAGCTGAGCGAGCTCATGAAGATAGTTGACCGCGTGGTTGTCATCAATTACGGAGAGATCATCGCGCAGGG
>CAZLAL010000173.1:0-3517 GCA_964557455.1 uncultured Dehalococcoidales bacterium | reverse complement strand
GACGTTGCATTGCCCGTACTCGTTCTTTCCGGCGGCTACTAGAGTGCCGTCGGCTTTGAGCCCTACTGTGTGGTCCCAGCCTGCAGACACTTCAACAATGTCCGTCCAGTTCCCGACATTGCACTGCCCAAAGTAGTTGTCTCCTACAGCGATCACGGTCCCGTCGGCTTTAAGCCCCACCGTGTGATAGTCGCCAGCGGCGATCCGTATTATGTTCCTCCAATCCCCGACATCACTCTGTCCAAGCGATCCGTATCCCAAGGCAACTACAGTACCGTCGGCTCTCAGCCCTACTGTGTGTCCAAAGCCAGCGGCGACCTGGAGGATGTCAGTCCAGTGTTCAACATCCAACTGCCTGCCACCATTCCACCCCACAGCGACCACGGTGCCATCAGCTTTAAGACCTACCGTGTGCTGCTTACCTGCCCCAACCAGCACGATATCTTCCCAGTTGCCGACATCACATTGCTTGTAATAGTTATCTCCGACAGCGATGACGGTGCCATCAGCTTTAAGGCCTACCGTGTGCTGCTTGCCTGCGGTAATCTGGATGATGTCCGTCCAATTGCCAACATTGCACTGGCCAAAGTAGTCGTCCCCTACCGCGATCGCTGTACCATCGGCTTTAAGCCCTACCGTATGGTAATAGCCTGCAGCAACCATTGGCGTCGCCTCCCTTCCCCTCGTCGTGGAAGCCGTGTTCCATGTCATTGAGGAAGCAGCACTGAAGCCGTTTAGTGCCGAGATAATAGGATAGGTATCCGGTACGTGTACCGTTGCTGAAGCTCCTGCTACGGAGCCTGCAAGAAGCGCACTGAAAACTAGAAAGATAGCGAATAGAGTTGGCAGGAGCATCTTTCTACTCCTCGCGGCCATGCCAATTTCGTATCTACCTGCTTTGCTTAATCTACTTCCTGCTAACATTATATAAATTCTTGTCATTCAGTTACTTATTGCTTCCGATGCTGCCGATACGCTTCAATATAGCGTCGAGCGCGCTTATCACGCCCCATCACAAGATCGCCGGCTAGAATCATTGGGCGCACCTTGGCCACATCCACAATAAGGCAGGTGGCACCGGCAGCGACAGCCATGACAACGAAGGCGCTATTGAGCAACTCGCGGTCAGGGAGCCCAAACGATATATTGCTGGCACCCAGTGTCATGTTGACTCCCAGTTCAGCCTTAATCCGGCGGATAGCTTCTATGACCGCTAGTCCAGAGCCAGGTTCAGCTCCTACTGCGAAGGTAAGGCAATCGATGACTAAGTCTTCCCGGGAGATACCTGCCGCCTCGGTTTTCCCCACTATCTTACGAGCAATCCGCACCCTTCGCTCAGCATCCTTCGGAATGCCCTCGTCATCCTGCACCATACCAATGACCGCAGCCCCATATTTTTTTATCAGGGGCAGGACCCTATTCAAGGAGTGCTCTTCAGCAGTAACCGAGTTAACCAGCGGCTTACCCTTATACACCTTGAGTGCTGCTTCGAGAGCGTCGGGGTTAGGACTATCAAGGCATAGAGGTATATCCACCACATCCATCACCGCCCGGACTGCTTTGGGAAGCAAGGCCACCTCATCGACGCCGAATGTTCCCACGCTGACATCAATAATATCCGCCCCAGCTTCCACCTGAGCCACTGCTTCTTTGCGGACAATTTCCAAATCGCCGGCTTTAAGCGCCTCAGCTAGCTTTTTCTTGCCCGTAGGGTTGATGCGCTCGCCGATAAGCACTGTAGGTTGGTTATCACCAATGATTACTTCTTTGCTCGAGCTTGATACTCTGGTTTCCATCAGTCGATTCCCTCCCTCTTGCCCTGTATGATTCGGTATCTTCCCAGGTAACCTGCTTGCATAAATGTTCGCTGAAAGATAGGGGTGCTGGCCAGTTCAATATAATTAACTCTCGAGGCGATAGCCTCTGCCTGGGCCCGGGACTTAACTGAAATCAGAGCTAGCTTGGCTCCCATGCCGGCGGCATTGCCCACTTGCCGGAAGCGGCTTAGCGGCAGCGATGGCAGCATGCCGATTGCCACTGCGCTGGCCACATCGATGTAGCTGCCAAATGCTCCAGCAATTATCACTTGCTTGATATCAGCTTCGGTGCAGCCGCTTGTTTCCAGAAGTGCCTGAATGCCGGTGCGAATGGCTGCCTTGGCCAATTGCAGCTCTCTTATGTCATGCTGGGTTATAGTGATGGCCGGCTTCCCATTCCGCTCTTCCTTGCTGACCAGTATAAACTCGCGCCGTCCTTTGTAATTGCGGACGCGAGGTACCTTATCTACTATCCTACCACCCTCATCAACAATGTTAGCCAAATAGAGCTGAGCCAGCGCATCAAGTATGCCGGAGCCACAGATGCCAACCGGCGGCGCGCCGTCGATAGTCTGATACATGATCCTGCCGCCGTCTATGCGGAGCCGTTCAATAGCTCCTGCAGCTGCTCGCATGCCATACTTGATATGCCCACCTTCGAAGGCGGGCCCAGAGGCACAGGAGGTAGCCGCTATCTTCCCGTTATGGATTAGAGAAACCTCGGTATTAGTCCCAATATCCAGCGCTACCGTTGTGTCTTTTGCTCGCGAGACATCCGTTGCCAACAACATAGAGACATGGTCGGCACCAACAAACCCGGCAATGTTGGGCAACAGATACACGTATGCGCCCGGGGCAATAGTCAGTCCCAATTCCCCAGCCTTCACACTCAACCCCTGACTGATGGCAGGCACAAAGGGAGAGACTACAAGCTGTTTCACCGGCAGACGCAGGAAAAGGTGGTGTATGGCGGTATTACCTACGACTACTGCCTCCAGGATTTCTTCGGGTTTGGCACGAGCCTCAGCACAGAGGTCGGAGCAGAGCCGATTGATGGCGTCAACTGCCAGCTTGTGTAAGGCCACCGCGTTATCGGGAGAGTGAATAGCAGCGGTGATCCTGCTGATAACGTCTTCTCCATAGCTAATTTGGGGGTTCATTATCCCCTTAGCGGCCAAGGTCCGGCCATCCTTCAGATCAACTAGGTAGCCGGCAATCTTGGTGGTGCCCATGTCCACAGCTAGCCCCAGTTGGCGGCTTTTCTGGCGAACAATAGCTATCAGCTCCCCGTTACGGACTACAGCACGACCTCTCCACTTCCAGGAACGCAGATCGTCAGAGATGGTGCGTAGAGCACTGATATCAATCTTGGTGCATCGCAGCCCATGTTGTTGCTTCAGGGCGTTAAGCAAGCGGTCAGTATCAGCCTGGGACGCTTCCAGCGAAGGGGCAGTCAGCCGCAGGCCGTAGACTCCAACTGGTGGCTCAGGGGTGACTCTTACTTCCAGTCCCTCCACCTGGACTCGCTGTGGGGTGGTCATGGACTCTGCAGGCACAGCTATTTTGCAGTCACTGGCAGGGTAAGTCTGACAGGCCAGACGCCACCCTTTCTTCAGTTCCTGTGGGCTAAATGCTTCGTGTTCGTTGAGCGTTGGTTTGGAGACAGTGCCACTTAGAATCTGTACCTTGCACGAGTGGCA
>CAZLAL010000172.1:0-7394 GCA_964557455.1 uncultured Dehalococcoidales bacterium | reverse complement strand
ACAAGGAGTACTGACCCAGCTAGTACGGGCCGCTAGCTCAATTGGTAGAGCAGCTGACTCTTAATCAGCAGGTTCAGGGTTCGATTCCCTGGCGGCTCACGTTTAACCCCACCATCATTTGCTAACATTTTGCTAACGGACGGCCTCGACTCTCCGTTACTGCCTTCTTCAAAAATCCTATCAAACCTTTCAGCTGCAGCCTCTTGCAGTCCCGGCAGCACGTGGCTATATGTATCCAGCGTTATCCCTATGTTTGCATGCCCTAGGCGCTCTGATACTATCTTAGGATGCACGCCCGCCTTTAACATCAATGTAGCATGAGTATGTCGTAGGTCGTGAAGCCTCACATTCTTTAGCCCTGCCTGTCCTGCTATCCTCCGAAAAGCTTGTGTTACGCCATCCGGATCGAGCGGCCTGCCATCAGGCCACGAAAAGACAAAGTCCTCTTCACTTAGAGGTTTCCCCACCTGCTTTCTCATAAGCTCCTGGTCCTCCCTATATTCAAGTAATAAAGCGGCTAACGACGGTGATAAAGATACGGCTCTTCTACTATGCAAAGACTTCGGCTCTTTTATGATGAACTCTTTACGAATCCTATATGCAGACTCAACTACATGCAGTTCAAGTCTAATCAAATCAACCTGCTTCCACCTTAAAGCAATAGCTTCGCCTCTACGAAGCCCGGTATACACCAAAGTCGTAAATAAAGGATAGTACATTGTGTTACTGGCGATATCTAAGAACCTCGACGCTGCCTCAGCATCAAGCACATTTATCGTTGCTCTTGCTACTCGCGGTGGTGTGATAAGCTTTGCCACATTACGCACAACCAGCCCCATCTTTACCCCCTGGTCCAGTGCCTTGCTCAAAATGCGGTGCTGGTACAGAACGCTTCGATTTGACAACCTGCCTTTTCCATCAACACGCCCTTTCGCCAGCTTCTCAGCGTAGTATACCTGTATTTGCCGCGGTTCAAGTCTTGCCAATCCAATCGAGCCAAGCCCCTCTTTGAGATGACGGTCTATTATGGAACGATAACTCACGTATGTCCTCAGAGTTGTGTTCATTCTTACAAAGCTCTCACACCACTCGTCTAACCATTCACCCACCGTAAGCTTGTTTGGTTTAACATATGACCCTTGTTCAATCGAAACTAATACTTCACGCAACGCACGCTCAGCGTCCCTTTTCGTACCCTTGATACTCTGCGACTTCTGCCGCCGCTTACCTGTCACAGTATCCATCGGTAAATCAAAGACAATCGTCCAGCTACCTTTAGCCCTTTGATAGATATGACCTTTCATGACTTATCCTCGAACAACTCACTCTTTGGGCCAAGTCAACAAGTACGCTAAACCAGCCAGTATCGGTGTAAATACAACGAACGCCGTTGCCCAAGCAACGGCCCTTCTATTATGCTTTCTTGCGTGGTTATAGACTACATACGCAAGTGTGAAGTACAATCCAGTAGCACCTATCAAAGAGAGAACAATCCAATCCACAAGACTTGGAATCTCCAAGCTGAACATTTCTGAAAACAACCCTTTGAATAAAGTGAAAAACACCGCCATAATTCCACATAAAAGCATCCAGACTATAAATGCTTTTGCTCTGTCGCCAACTTTCAACTCTTTAGTCAATATGCCTTTCTTGGTACCTTCATCTTTCAGCTTAACGCCACAATAAGGACAATAAACCAATCCATCATTCAAAGGAATTTCCTTGCCACACTTTTTACATTGCATCTGGGACCCCCTTTTCGAGCATTTTCTCTAATGCTACTCTTGGTATTAACAGCCTCTTACCCAACCTTATCACAGGAAGTTGCCCTCGCTTTACCAATTCGTAGGCAAAATTCCTCGATAGGCCTAGCATCTTAGCCGCTTCCGGCACTGTTATGCATAATCTCTTTTCAATATCCATGTTCAACTTTGTAACCACCCTCTCCGAGTACCTTTTCCAGCTGTTCAGGATGTTCAGTTTCAACAATGTTCCATTTCTGCCATCCCGATTCCTGCCTTTCAATTCTGGCCGAGAAGCGTCTCGAAAAGCTATACATCCGGCATTTACCACTCCAAAGCAAGGCCAAATGAAGGTCTAGCCACCCCCTCATCTTACCTAGGTATTTCGAAATGTAAGCCGCACAATTGACCCTGATCTTCTTGGGACCCTCTACGTTAGCCCTTCCTTGTCGCCAATTACCATTGATAATTTTCAGTGGCGCCAGCCATCTCAGATTCGGAAAGAAGATATGCACGTGTGGATACCCAGTAGAAGGCTGCACTTCGACGACCCACAAATAGTGTAATCTCCGCCACCCTCTTCTCTTCCGATACTCATTCACTGCATTGAGAAATCGTCTGGTATCACTGCCAAAACTAGCCCATGCTTCCCGCTTTCCAGTTCTCTTTATGTCATACGTCAGGGTTTCCATTAATCCTGGCACTCTCTCATACTTACCAAGCCGTCTCCGGATCTTTCGTGACATATACAGTCGCCCATCACTAAAATACCTGCTTCTACAGCTTGTAGGCACAACCCTCAAGACTGCAGGCTCATCCTTCTTATTCACAATGACATATGTTCTACCAATACGTCCTTTATATACCTCGAAATCCCACAATGCCCGTAGACTCTCTGCCCAATAAAGCCCACCGTTGACATTATCCATATTCTGGACAAGGAAAGAAGGAGAGACGGGCGAGTGGCTACCGCCACCGCCCTCGCCAAACTCGCCTCGCGCTACTTCTTCACTCCATCCGGTCAATGACTCTCTCACCCTCACTTACCCCCCTGTTCACTCTTCGCCCTTCGCTCTCTCCTCCACTTCTTTATCATGTTTATCAGACCCGCGTCCTCACTGGATCGCGACGTTTCGGTTTCTATAGCCCACATTATCTTCTCCGCAAGGTCTCTCTCGTCTTTGTTCTGTATGTTGACCTTCACCAGACCCTCCGAAATAGCTTTCATCATGGCTTGCGCATTCGTTGCTGCATCCAATTTCCTGTTTAGACTATGCAGCATGTTCTTCACCGTCTGATACTTAATATCAAGCGTTTCGGCTATTTCCTCGTTTGATTTTCCTTCGCTGTGCAGAATCAATATCTCCAGCTCCCTCACAGATACTTTCGCTGCCTTTGCCGCTTGACTCCATCTGCTACGAGGATTGATAGCTAGCACATATTCATTCATATCTGCAACCTTACCGAATACAGTACTACAGTACCATAAGCCTACAACTTTGTCAAGGCTCAATTGACACTCCTTAACCTTGTTTGCTACACTGTAGATTTGCACATCTGGTGCATTTGTCATTAGGGAGGTAGAACAATGGCTGAACCTGTTGATATTTACTCTGACTCTTTTCAAATAAATACTGGTCCTTACGGCTGTACTTTGAACTTTATGCTTTCTCCATCTACACCCCCAGCTCCTGGCAAGTCGCCGCAACCTGACACTTTGGCCACAGTAAGAATGAGCCTCGAGCACCTAAAACTGATGACCTTTGTTCTCCGAAGGCAAGTAATGCTTCATGAACAGCAAACTGGGATCAACATTCAGCTTCCTACACAAGTATTGCATTCACTCAGTATCAGCGCAGACGATTGGGACTCTGTCTGGAGACTCTAAGAAGCGCGCGAGGAAATCATGGCTACTGTTACATACCAAAATACGCTAGTAACATCCGACAAGGCCACGAACGCCAATACTATTCCCAACCTCAGCAGCACTTTTCCCTCCGACGAGCCCACCCCTATCAATATCCTCAAATACCCATATCCTATCTCCTCCTCCATATTTAGTATTATTGCCAACACACCTCTCCCAGATTCAGCTCTTCTTTTGAGACATGACTTGAGCGTCCGCCAGGAAATCACCAAAGATGGCTACCTTATAAGATCCAGCTACATCGACGAGGAGTCCTACGGTGAGACGCTACAGCAAGCGTATTTCGATTTCCTTACTTCTATACGTGACAAATACCGTTCTCTCCAACGAAGGGAGGCGAAATTGTCACCTCGAGACAAGACAGTCCTCGAAAACATTCGCTCATTGCTAACCTAATTCCTTGGCAATCTCTCTTACCGGGTGACCGCTTGAATATTCGCATAGTAAAGCGCTCCTTCGTAAATAAATTGGGTGCAGATGAAGACCTTTCTGGGGATCATATATACTATTACTTGGAGTATCAAGGTTCTCAGTACACTGTTGGCAAAATCTCCCACTCCTGGTCGGACGACCTCAATGATACCCAAGTCAGTATGCTAGCGCACAAACTACACCTCAAGAAAAAAGAGTTTGAGCAATTCGTATCCTGCCAACTAGATACTCAAACCGCCATAGATATATGGCAGAAACGGCGCCAATCCCAATTTCCCTAATACTCCCTGTAACACTCTTACCACCCCTTGCACACTGCCGAACTATCTTCCTCCTGACGAGTCAATGATTCGCTCCACCCCCGACATCGCCGCTTCCGTCTCAGCCCATACACTCTCTATCGTGGCTATTATTCCTAATTCAGCAGTATACTCTTTCGGTTTCACCAAACCACTATCCGGGTACCGCGCATACTGCTCATGAGGAAATGTTACCACAGATAACAAGTATAGCCGGAGCATTACCATAATGAGGTCCTTGTTCATTATCGAGAATACAGGGACCAGCACCTTCTCCAACTTCGGAATCAGACCCAGGTAACTGCTGATCTGTCTCGCGCTCAGCCTCGCAATTTCTGCTCTTCTCGCCTGCACATCCACAACGGACTGCGCCCCCGATGTATCACCCACAACATCACTACCTGTCAACTCCCCTGCCAACTTCCCAAAACTCTGAGCCCAGGGAAGCTCAACCATCCTGAGGAACAGCTCAGGCGAATCATGGCTAGTATTCCGGATCGTCTTATCATCCAATACTCCTAGAAGCTTATAATATGCTTTCGCTGTCTTCTCCACCGCCTGCTGCAGATGAAACGCTGCAGAAACAAATACTCCGCCAGCGTAGCTCAACTTCGATGACTTCAGATCTTCCCGCGCAACATCCAGCAGATCCTGCGCCCCCCGCAGTTGTCCTTCACTCGGACCCTTACCCACCTTCCTCTCTAGTTCTTCAATCTCTTTGATCAAGTCCTCCATTCAGTTAATGCCTCCACTTACTCACTCACGCCATTATAAGAAATCTGCTAACATTTTTGCTAACGAACTATTCACCACCATAAATGATAAGGTGGCACTAAACAGTACCACCTGAAGCTAAATTGTCAAGAAAGAGGTATCAGGAATTACCTCTTTTCACGTTCGGGCACAAACCTTCTGTATCTCTTAATCAGCAGGTTCAGGGTTCGATTCCCTGGCGGCTCAATTCTTGACCGCACCCGATCGAAAAGAGCACCGGTCGAGCGTTTCTTGGGCAAGAGATAATATTCTACTGTTCCCGTAAGAGCTATTTAGGTATCTGGCTTATCCCGAACTCAGCTCGAGTGCGAATGAAGCGAGCTATATCTTCCCGGTTTATAATGCCAATGACTTTCCCTGCTTCCATAACCGCTATGTGGTCGGCATTTTCTCCGTTCATTTCCTGGAGCACGCTCAAGATATCCTGCTCGGCATAAGCCGCCTTCAATTTGCTGGCGGGGGTCATGATATCCTGAACAGTGGTAGTTGCCCACTGGCTGCGAGGGACCTTCTTTATCTGCTGCTGCGTGACCATGCCTTCCAACCCAGCCCCCCAGCTTATCAGGAAGCAACCTCGTCCCGTAGCCCATACGTATTGCTGCACCAGTTCCGCTAAAGTCATGTGGGGGGGGATTAAGGGACAGTTATAGTCCGTGACCTGGCGTGCTGTTACACCAGCAAGGGCGTCGCGGACTAAGACCTGCTGATAACTGGCTCTGGCCGCGTTGCTAAGGAACCAGCCGATGAATACCAGCCAAAGTCCATTGAACCATAAGTGGAGAACAAACATGAGGGCGATACCTCCAGCGATGAAGGCATAAGCTATTCCTTGTCCCACTCTGGTAGCGATGCGGGTCGCTTTGTGGTAATCCTGGGTTTTGTGCCACACGATGGCACGGAGTATTCTGCCCCCGTCGAGCGGAAAACCGGGGATTA
Source organism: uncultured Dehalococcoidales bacterium (assembly GCA_964557455.1). Taxonomy (GTDB): domain Bacteria; phylum Chloroflexota; class Dehalococcoidia; order GIF9; family AB-539-J10; genus RBG-13-51-36. The sequence continues at coordinate 1,284 of CAZLAL010000172.1, read as the reverse complement.
AATTGAATACAGCCAGTACTATATTTATCCAGGCTAACCACCACACTAAGCTGGCAATCAGAGTCTGCCCTGCTCCGGTCAGCAAGACATACAAGCCGTAGAAAATGCCACCCAACGCCAGGCTGGTTAAGGGACCCACTACGGCTATCAGTAGTTCTGCCCGGGGACGAGTCGCTTCCTTGGTTATCTGAGAAACACCGCCAAAAACAAAGAGGGTGATCTCTTTGACGGGAATCTTGTTACGAACAGCCAGGATGCTGTGGGCCAGCTCGTGCGTAACGATGGACGCAAAAAAGAGGAGGCTGGTCAGTACTCCCAAGATTACCCTCTGCCATATGGCAGGGTAAGGAGGCTCCAGCAAAGGGTAGAAAATGAGCGATAGAGTAACCAAAGCAAAGATAATGAGCCAGGTATAATGGAGTCGCAGGGGAATACCAAAAATTGTACCTAGACTTATGTTGCCCTTCATCATCCCTCTTTCGGCACAGTGTAGCCGATAAGTTTGTAGGCCAACTTAGCTAATAGAAAAGAGGAGGCGTCCGAGCCCTGTCCCGGGCAAAATTCCACTAAATCAAAACCCACCACATGCTTACGACGTGCAACCGACTCGATTATATCCATGACCTGTCGCCATGACATGCCGTCGGGCTCAGGAGTGCCCACTGACGGCATGATCGAAGGGTCGAAGACATCGACATCCAGGGTGATATAGACATCTTCGCTCAGCGAGTTCGCTATTCGATCGATAGAAGCCCTATTCGCTGCCAGTTCAGACATATAGAATGGCGTCAGGCTGTGTTGTGTTAAGAATTGTTTTTCCTCCCAGCTAAGGCTGCGTATTCCTACCTGGCAGATAGGACAAAGCTCGAAGATCCGGCGCATAACACAAGCCTGGCTGTATTTGGTACCCAGATATTCATCTCGCAAATCAGCATGGGCATCGAGCTGCAACACAGAGAGCCTGGAAAACGCTTCTTTGAAAGCTCGAACTGCCCCCAGAGAAAGGGTATGCTCTCCGCCGAGCAGCACTACGAATTTGTCTTGTTCTATTAGGCCCTTAATCACCTGATAGACTCTGCCAATCATGTCCTGGGGACTACTCAGCAAAGGTTCCACTCTGGGCAGGGTAGAAATACCAACTTCGTATATCTCGCGGTCCAGTTCCAAATCATAAAGCTCCAAATATTGAGAGGCATCGATGATAGCCTGTGGGCCATGACGAGACCCGGCTCGCCATTCGCTGGTGCTGTCATAAGGGACGGGCAGAATCACAGCCCTGGCTTG
>CAZLAL010000171.1:0-8868 GCA_964557455.1 uncultured Dehalococcoidales bacterium | reverse complement strand
ACCCGGCCATTCTGGCAAACGGGCACCGCTCGGCCATGTTGCTTTCGCAGAACGTTGCCCACCAGTTCCCCTACGCTGGTATCAGGACCGATCTCCGTTGCATCTGTGGTCATAACTTCTTTGACCCGCACGCCGCTGAGCTCCTCGCGCAGGGTGATTTCACGGCGGCTGGCATCTGCTGAACTGCTCAAAAACCAGCCGATGAAGGCAAACCAAACGCCCCCTATGAAATTGCCGGCAATTACCTGGAATAATCCGAAGGCGATCAGCCCCCAACCCATAAAGCGTCCGACGGTTGCGGCTATATTGGTTGCCCTGACTAGACTGCCGGTCCTGTACCAGATTAAGGATCGCAGTACGCGGCCGCCATCCAGTGGAAAGCCCGGCAGAAGGTTAAAACCGGCAAGGACAGCGTTAATCAGCGCCAGATAGGTAAGTGTAGCAGCTACGGGACTCTGGCGGTCCCCTACCAGCTGGACAAGTCCCCAAAAAATGCCCGCCAGCACAAGGCTGGCCAGTGGCCCCACTATCGACATAGCCAGCTCGACCTTGGGCTTCTCCGGCTCCTCCTCCAGATTGCTAACGCCGCCAAAAATGAACAATGTGATGCTGTTAACAGTCATGCCTCGGGCCCGGGCCACAAGAGAATGGGCAAGCTCATGTATTAGCACAGATACGAAAAGCAAGAGCGCCGCCACCACTCCTGTTATCCAGTACGTTATCGTGTCCCACCCCGGATACAACTGTGGAAAGAATCCCTGGGCCAAAGACCAGCTGAGCAGTACAAAGATGAGAATCCAGGTATAATGAATGCCTATATCAATACCCGCAATTCTAAATAGCCGCAGAGAGCTTTTCATGCTACCTTACTTCCCTATTCATCATTATGAGGCAGCTCAGTCTTTATCCTTCTGGCTTTCAGGCCTTATCACCAGCATGGGCAGTCCCGACTGTCTGAGCACATAGTCAGCTACGCTTCCAAATACTCCTCGTCTCAGACCGCTACGCCCATGCGTGGCTATTGTAATCAGGTTCACATTGTTCATTCCGGCATAGTCGAGTATTGCCTGCCCGGCTCTCCCTAACACACTCACGGCCTCTACGCGTATGCCCTTCTTCCGCAATGGTTTGGCTACGTTCTCAAGATAGTCCGTGGCCTCGTCCAGTGCCTTTTTTGCCTCCTGTAGCATAGTATCAGTCTGCACTGGCACGGATGCTGTGCCGGGGATACCGGGACTAAAGGCTACAGGCTCGGGGATGACTTGAAAAAGAACAAGCCTGCCCTCGAAATGCAGCGCTACCTCCGCAGCATAAGGTAGAATTTGCTCGGCAAGTTTCGAACCATCCAGACATACCAGAATCTTTTTGAACACTTTAGCCTCCCTCCTAGATTAGGCAATAGCTATGGTGCTTTGCCCGAAACATATTCAGACAGGTCCGCCAAGAGAACAGCCCTGATTTTGCTCAAGTTCATATCCCCTGTGTCTACCAGTATAAGGAACGGTCGGTGAAATTGTCATAAAATCCCGAGTGAAAAGATTACAAAACTGTGACATCGTGAAAAATCAATGTGACGCTCCCGACCCCGGCTAAATTGAGCCACCTCCCCTGGGCCTTAGCGGAATGGCGAGCAGGCGGGTTTTCAAGCCAGGTGGAGCGGCAGACGGCACTTTCAAGCCGGGACACCATGCTTGGAAGGCAGGAAGTCTACCACTGAGTTGCTCCCGCGAAACTGAACCTATTTTGCCTGAAATCCTACAGTTGCTAAACAAGAACAGGGTTTTGCGCCGTCAGGTCAGCCCCAACAGCGATGTCTCGTAAGCAAGACTTCGGAAGAGCCTTTCTATGGCTTCATATTCACGGCTATTCTCCTCTCAGACTTGGCTTCGCTCCTAAGTAGCCGTTTCCCCACGAAAGGCTGAGGGTATAGAATGACATAACCTTGTAACTTATTTTGTTCCGACGTTATGATTATTTATGTATCCACTGGATATGATTGTTATATAAAAAGTTGAGGCCGTGAAAATGATTCAGGTAAAGGAGGCGAAACATGGCAACTGTTGAGAAAAAGAGTCTAAATAAGCCGGAGCAAACGAAGAAGGTTGGGAGGGTGAAAGTTGAGGGCATTAAGATGGGAGCTCTGAATTTTCAACGCTACACCGCAGAGCCCGGATGGCGGTGGTCGGAAGACGTTAAACCTGTTGCTAAGACTGAAAGCTGTCAAGTAAGCCATCTTATTTATTCCATCTCAGGCAGGCTTCATGTGAGGATGGATAACGGAAAAGAAGAGGAATTTAACCCTGGCGATATGGGTGTGATTCCCCCGGGACATGATGGTTGGACTGTTGGAGATAAACCGGTAGTTTGGCTTGAAATCTCACATTAAGAATCCAAGCACATAAAATAACGCTCTCGCACGGACTGGTGGAAAGATATTGGGTGTACCACTCATACAGCATCATACTTTGATCAGAGGCTAGCGGAGATATATGCCGAAGCAACGGCCTATCCTATTAAGCAGGTATTCAAAGCTAGATTGCTCACAAGGCAAAGTGGGTGTCCCCTAGAACATTGGTAGGACCTGAGCCTAGCCACGAAGATGTTGGCTCATAGAAAAAGCTAGTTTATTTCAAGAGGCTAGTAGACCCTTTATTACTATGACTCGCCTCGATACCCCCGCAGTCTAAAGAAGTCCCTTCCTGGTATACGTATCGGGGGCAGGGGGCAAGTGGCATATCCTGTGAAGTTCCTCGAGGCCTATATTTGGCCGGGAACGATACTTGTTAAATGCTGCTTCTAGCTCATCATAAAACATATAAGTGATTTTGTTCTCTAGATACTGCGGGTGTCCGATGTATGATGAACTCGTCAACTCCTGGTGAATTTTCCTCCTTCTGGTTTTCGGTGCGATTATGGTTAATTGGCGCGCTTTTCCTAGTTCTGGTCGGGCTACTAGTATTGCGCTGAAACGCTCTAACGCACTGAGGATTGACGTATGTTCTTCCACCTCAAAAGCCCATATGGGTACCGCATTCTGCGTTGTCCAGATCATATCAATCTGCTCGATGCGCCTCATCCTGGACAGATCAATATCCACATTGAGATAGGTCAAAGGCTTTAGATTTGCAAGCATAGGGTCAGCTCTCTCCCGCTTCCCGACATACGGCACAAGCCCGGCCTTTTGACAAAGAATGAACAAGCGATAAATCTGTTGGTTATGCGTTGTGCTGGCTGGTATTTCAGGAGCGTATTCCGCCAACTCTTCAGCGACGAAGGCGGACAAAGCGGGTTGCATCCCGATTGTGCTCGGCTCTCTAAGCTCCCAATGAATGCCGTCCTGTGAACGGGCTATCTCTTTGAGGACTTCAGCGATGTCGTCCCTTGTCGGTTGGTGCCCGTTGGTCAGAAGAGGAAGAATGGTGGTTACGATGCTGTCAAAGTCTGCCTTACCTACTTTCCGCAAATAGCCTATCACATAGTATTCTATCCGTAGCCTTGGGGGAATAAAGTTACCTATCTGACGCTCACCTTTGATGTGCCACAGGTCATCTTTGCCTAACTCAAAATCACTCTCCAGAATTGCCAATATGTCACCCATATTCTTGGATGCAGCATCAATAAAGAGGTCATTATCGAAGAGTTCTGGTACAACCTGTCTAAGTATCTCCTCAGTTGTTGCTCCTCCGCCCTCAAGAATTACCCTCTCAGCGACATTCTTAATTACGTTTGCCATTGGAAGGGACATGGGCTGTGAGATTCTTCTAGTTGCTGTCTTCTGGAAGTTCACAATTAGGCTTTCTCCTAAGACACGCAGCGGATTCCTAACCTTGTGGAAGGTCTGCTTCGCTAAGGGCTGAGCCACGGTATTGATATACGTGAAGCCAATGTAGCGGAGCATGTCCCTAATGGAATACCAGAGGTTGGTCTCCTTATGGTGAAAGACAAGTGAAAGCCACGCCTCGTCTTTGAGTGCGTAGAACATCTGCTCAAACGATTTCCCCAATATATCTAGATAATGCTTCTCGTCAAATCGTTGCTCTCCCCCCTCAATGGCTTCCCTAGCCCGCATCTCAGATGTGACTTGTAATCCCAGCCAAGCATGCCACATGGTACTTAGGTCTAAATAAGAAATATGGGCACCATACGGCGGGTCAGTATAGACATAATCTACTGTCCCCTTATCAACATGCTTAAGCAAGTTTTCCGCCGAATCGCAGAAAACGCTGAAGGTCTTGCCCTCATGAAAGAAATCACCGAACAGAGTGTTGCTTTTCTTTTTGGCGTTCGCTAGCAAGCGGGCTCTAGTAGAAAATAAGTTCCATACATCGCGATAGTCTGGTTTTGATGGCACCCAATAACGATATACCTTGAAAATACCACTATCACCTCCGCCTGCATGTCGTGGGTCAATGCCATAGGTGATACTAGCTCTAGCGAGTATACCTGAAAAAGCAAGAAGTAACAGTTCCTTCGTCTGTTCACCCTTTATTTTCATAATAGCCGAGCGTAAGTGAGCCAGAATTATTAGCTGAGCTCTACCAAAAAGCTCTTCCACGTAGCCCCTATCGGCATTAGAAGGGAGTCTTACTCCTTTAGGATACCACTCTTTCAACTCATAGTCTTCCAGTTCTCTAGGTGAAGCGCCACGAACGAATTGAACAAGCGGCCACAATTTCTCCTCAACTTGACGGTAGGCTTCCCAGTAGGCACTCAGGTCAACAGGAGCCAGGCAAGTCTGCCTAGTGATAAAAGTTGCCAGCGGGTCAAGGTCGAGGCAAATTGCTCGCCGTCTATTGGTTAGAGCTTCAATACCAGTGACCCCGCTGCCGCAGAAGGGATCAACTACTAGACCACCCACGGGGCAAAAATGCCGGATATATTCCCCCACCACATTGGACGGCTGTTTCGTGTAGAAGGGATGAATCTTGTAATGCCAAGCCTTTGCCTTCTCTGCAGGGAAAGCTCGGCGTATTGGCTCAACAGTCGTAGCAACTGCTTCCATAACTATGTAAGTTCACCATCGATAGCACTACCGGCTCGACTCTACCAGCATAACCGACTCAATGGCGAAGGTCAAGGTGCGTCTGTACAGAGGAACTTGGCCTTAATGAATCAATCACAATTGACACCTAGTACGGCAGGGGATAGAATCTACTAGAGTAGATGGATTCAGTGAGCAGGCTTGATAATTTAATATACTCATCGGCAGTCTTGTGTCTGTCCCCCATTACAGAGGTTGCTCGTAATAAGACTATTGACACAATTGTTATTCAAACAGTTGCGAGCAGAGGTCCAAATGCTGAATCTACCGCTGAAGATATTTACAATACACTGCAGAAAGAAATCCCCATAAGGCATGAGGAAATCAAGAAGTCTGTAATCCGTTGCGTCAAATCAGATATTTTCGATATTTTGAGGGGTGGCATCGAGGATATTAGCACAGTTGTTTTCAAATTGTCTTCACAGACTTCTTCTGAACTCCAATCTGAACGTAGCAAGATAAGTGAATTCTTGCGTGAAGCGACTCGTGAACTATTTAAGGACATTTATACTAGTGAGAGAGCTGAGAGGATACAGAGTCTTCTTCTCGAATCTCTTTCGACATTAATGGCGGAGTATGGCTATGCCTATGCGGGTCAGGTAGCTGGTCTTGTTGACGCAAGTAGCTTTGTTCCTCGTGATGTTCTTAGAGATATTTGTCGCTCAATGGTCGAGAAACATAATATTCCCGAAATAACCTACGATCGTCTAATGGACGCCATCGGTTCACTCTTTGACAGACGAGACCCTTGTCTAAATAACCTCGCCTTTTGTATATGCCAGAGATATTATTGCTCAAGAGTCATCGGTTTGGATTTGCCAGTTGACTTTCTCTCTAGTCAGGTATACAAAGGGTCGATATTCTACTTAGACACGAACTTCATGTCAGGTGTAGCTCTCTCTCCATCTAAATGGGATACTGAGTTCAGAGAAATACTTCAGCTTTCACCCAAGCTGGGCGTTAAGTTTGCTGTTTGTGATTTGACTATTGCAGAAAGGTTTGCTCGTGTCCGAGAATATCGTCAACTTGTGGATAAGGGAGTCGAACTTATTCCCCCAGAATTACTGGCAGAAGTATTGGAGTTGTTAGCAGAAACAAGACAAGAACTGGCAGGAACTACGGGAGGACAGTCTTCATCTGATAGGATGGAATATCCCATTGATGATGCAACCGTTCAACGCTTGGAGGAAATGGGCATAGAGGTAATCGATGTTAAAGATAGTGATTGGCTGAAGGATGAAGAGCAACTTGAGGTTCTGAAGTCAGAATTAGCTGAGTTTGACGAACGGTATAGAAGAAGTAGACCCCCAAAGGACGACAATGCTCTTTACCACGATGCTCAGCTGTACCACATAGTCAACACGATTAGGGCTAAGACAATGAGAACCACCGCCTCTTGGTTTCTTACAATGGACAATTCGATAATTGCCTATGGTATTAGCAAAAGGAAAAAGGATGAAGCACCCTATGCAATCAAAATAGCTACTCTTCTGCATACCTTATCGCCATTCGTCGAGAGCCAGGCTTTAAGGGTAGAATTCAGTGATTTATTTGGAAACCTGATATCAAGAGACCTTCTGCCTAGAGAACAATTGTTGGATATCGATGACCTAAAGATGTTGGTGGGGTTTGACATCAAAGCGAAAAGCATACCCCCCGAAATCATCAGAAGAGGGATTGCTCACGTCAAAAATGAAGTCATCAAGGGAGGTGGCCTAACCGAGGATAATAAAGCACAAGTGTTATACGAATTCACAAAATATATCTCGGCTCCAGACCAAAGTATGGTAGAACTTCAGCGCAGGCATGAACAGAAGATCCAAGCACGTGACGCTGACCTTAAGAGAGAAGAAGCCAAAACAAATGCACTGCAAGGCAAGATCAAGAAACGAGACTACGTTATCGCTGTCTTGGTAGGAGTATTCCTCTCCACACTTCTATGGATAGGATATTTCACATTTTACGAGAATATATCCGAAATCGTCAACAGGCCTCTTTTTGTGGCATTTGCGATACAAGTAGCGCTAATTTCCGTGATCGTATCAATTCTCTATCCAGAAAGAGCCAAAACGACAGCTATTGTTGGAGGAATAGCTACTATTGCGTCCATAGTTGCTGGGCTTGCATAAGCTACCTTTAAATAGATATGGCCAAACAAGGGACAGCTGTTGAAGCCGTCTCTCTTTCTTTGAGATATTCTGACTGTGGGGACGGATCTACACTGTCAAGAAGCATTCTGAAGCTAAAAAACGTTCTGAAGAGCAATCAAGAGAAGTCATTTCGAGTTATTCATTGGACAAGGGGAACATCGAGAGCTTAGCTTCAGCAGCGGGGCTTGACGTTATCATTTACCCAGCCCACTATCTTATCTAGAGAGGTGCCGGGCAGGAATATTGCCTTGATTCCGAGCTTCTTGAGTTTGGGAATGTCCTCTTCGGGAATGATGCCCCCGCCGACGACCATTACATCCTCTGCTCCCTTGTCCTTGAGCAGTTCGAGCACCCGCTTGAATAAGGTCATGTGAGCCCCGGAGAGGATGCTCAGCCCGATAAGGTCAACATCTTCCTGCAGCGCCGCAGCTACAATTTGCTCCGGAGTTTGATGCAGGCCGGTATATACCACCTCGAACCCGGCATCCCGGAAAGCCCGGGCTATGACCCTGGCGCCCCGGTCGTGTCCGTCCAGGCCGGGTTTGGCCACTAGAATGCGTATCCTTCTTGCTGACTCCTTCAGACTGGCTTTTCCTTTAGATGGTCTCGCTGTTGTTCTCATAACTCCCCTAGACCCTCTCTTATCTTAAGAGGGGGAATTTCATGGGTAAATGTTAGTAGAAGCCGGGGTCGCGATACTCACCGAAAACGTCTCTCCAGACATCGCAGATTTCCTGCTCGGTAGCGTATTCCTTTACCGCCTCTATCACATAGTTCATCAAGTTCTTGTCAGTTTTGGAGGCAGCGCGGAGGTCCTTCAGAATCTGAGCTACCTTGCGGGTGTCCCGCTCCTTCTTTACTTTGTGCAGCCTGGCAATCTGCTTTTCTTCGACCTCTTCATCTATTTTCAATATCTCGGGAGGAGCCTTCTCTTCGACAACGTACTTATTCACCCCCGCCACAACCTTCTCTCCCCTGTCTATTTGCCGCTGATAATGATAAGCCGCATGGGCAATCTCCATCTGCGGAAAACCCTTGTCAATGGCAGCCAGCATGCCTCCCATTTCCTCTATCTTATTAATGTACTCCCAGGCTTTCTCCTCCATCTCCCCGGTCAGGGACTCCACAAAATAGGAGCCGGCCAGTGGGTCTATCGTGTTTGCCACACCTGTTTCATCGGCGATGATTTGCTGGGTGCGCAGGGCGATGGTAGCCGCGAATTCCGAGGGCAAAGCCAGTGTCTCATCCAGAGCGTTGGTATGCAGAGACTGAGTCCCGCCCATCACTGCCGCCAGCGCCTCGGTGGTAGTCCTGATAATATTATTGTAGGGCTGCTGGGCAGTCAGAGAGCAGCCAGCGGTCTGAGTGTGGAACCGCATCCACCAGGAGCGGGGATTCTTAGCCTTGAACCTGTCCCTCATGATGTGTGCCCACATCCTTCTGGCCGCCCTGTACTTGGCGACCTCTTCGAAAAAGTCGAGATGAGAATTGAAAAAGAAGGAAAGACGGGGGGCAAAGGAATCGACAGGCAGCTTCTTTCTTTCGATGACATCCTGGACATAGGTTATCCCGTCAGCCAGCGTAAAAGCCAGTTCCTGGACAGCGGTGGAGCCCGCCTCCCGGATGTGATAGCCGCTGATGCTGATGGTATTCCACTGGGGGACATGCTGCGTGCCA
>CAZLAL010000170.1:0-4151 GCA_964557455.1 uncultured Dehalococcoidales bacterium | reverse complement strand
GAGAGGGCAATTATCTTCTTCACACCAAGCTCCTCGAATTGCCGGCTATTCTTCTCAGCCAGCGCTTGAAAAAGCCCCGTCTCACCCAGCAGATAGACCTCATTCCCGCAGCATTCTTCATCTTTGCCCAATATACCGAAGGAAACTCCGGCCGTCTCCAGCACATGAACAAGGCTCCTGGCCATTCTCTGTCCATTTTCATCGTACGAACCCAGACAGCCTACATACAAAAGATATTCATCGCCGGGGGCATACATCTTCGTGCCGTTAGCCCAAGCACCTCGGTCGCTCCTCAACTGCTTGAAGGGGTTTCCATAGCCGTAAACAGCCTCAAAAAAGCGCGCCACGGCGGGGAGTACTTTACCCTTCTCAACCATATCGCTCCGAGCCTCAACAATCCAGTCAACAATATTGGGAGCGAACTTCATCGGGCATTCCTCAACGCAGTTTTTGCAGGTTGTGCAGGTGTATAGGATTTCGGCAAGGTGCTCCGACCACTCGATTTCGCCTTTCAACCAGGCATAAATGAGCCAGAGCCGCCCACCCGTCGAGTAGCTGTCAAACCTGAACCTCCTGTAGGAGGGACAATTGAAGCTTGAATAATCGCTGGGAAACTTGCAGTAACCGCATCTGAAGCATCTATGGATCTGGCTAGCATAATTCTGCATTATTTTGCCTCCCAATTTCCCGGGTTCATGATTCCATTAGGGTCCAGGAGTTGTTTTATTTTTGTCATCAACTTCAGCGTGTTCGGGTCCATCCTCTCCATAATCATCTGTTGTTCATCTACGTTTGGTTTCCAAATAACCCCGTCTTCTTCCAGTGCAAATCTGGCTGCTTCATCTAGAGCTGCTTTCGCCCTTTTCATCTCGTCGGGATTCGCCCGATTAAACGTATAAGAAAAAGAGAACATCATGGAGTGACCGCCATCGATAACACGCGCTGCCGAAGCATAGAATAATCTATACCTGGCGGCCAATTCCTCCATTTTGCTCAAATACGCGGGATACTTGTCGATCGGAGCAATCGGGCCGCTATACTCGAAACCGCCTCCTTTACTAACGTCGGCAAACCTGGTAGTATCCTTGGACGGCATAGCTAGAAACGAAGGCTTCATGTCGGGCGTAATACTTAAAAACCCGCCGTCCCTGCTTTCAAAATAGACCATGAGCGCATCCCATGCCATTTTTTTCTTGAACTCAATTTCCTCCTCCGAGTCTCCCGTAATATACAAAAGTATATAGAAATTGCCTTTGAACCTTAGCGGAAGTGGCTGAGCTGTGACAACTATGTCTTCCATCATTTCGGTGTAGGCAAGCTTTCGTATAACTTCAGGTACCAGATCCACCTTATCCGTGAGGAATAGCATGACATCCCTGATCTTCTTGCAGGGATAAAGCTTCATGCCCAGTTTCGTAATGATACCTGTGCTGCCAAACCAGCCCAGAAACAATCCGGACAGGTCAGGCAATGGAGCTCCCTTTGAGAACCATTGCGAAGACAGTGCGCACGAGCCAATTCGGCAAATTTCGCCTGTTCCCAAGACAACCTCCAGGCCGCTGACCATATCCGAATTAAAGCCTCGCTGCTGCGTCAGCCGGCCCTGCCCATGTATAACCGCGTTGGCCACTATTGTTGCTATGGGCGGTGAGTCTGGTATGCTGTGCCGCAAGCGGGGGTAGTGTCTCTCCAAATGACTTTTCAATGCGCCATGGGTAACACCCGCTTCAACAACTACATAGCCCGTCTTCTCATTCACCTCCACAATCCTATCCATTCTCTTCAAATCCATCACGATTCCGCCCTTCAGTGGAATGACCAACCCGGTCAATGCCAGCCCTCCCCCCTTTGGGGTCACCGGCACCTTTTCTGCATTTGCCAGTTTTACTATTTCTTGCACTTCCTCAGTTGTCTTGGGCATCACCACATAATCCGGCTCATGCGGTGGCATCAGCCCTGGATCTCGTCCATAGAAATAGCGTTCTTCCGCCCGGTTGGAAACGTACTCTTCGCCAACAATTCTTTGCAGGGCTTCATATACATCGCTCATACTATTTATCCTCCATTGCGGCTTGAAGAATTGGCATGCCTTCCACGGGCAGTTTCTGCCCCCTTTCCTCACCCAGTGCCAGCCTGCACAGGTCGATCATATGGATTGGGTCGATTCCCGCTCTCACCACCCTCTCCGCCAGAGAATCATAGCAATATGGACAGTTAAACACGCAATATTGAGCTCCGAATTTGACCATATCATCTACATTTTTCTTCTGTAGATCGTCTGCCATTGCCGGCCCTTTTGCCATCCTGATGGTCTCAGCACAACAGAGGCCGTTCTCGCGGTCGTATTGTCGCTTGACCCTCTCAACCCCGATTAGCCCGAATATATCATCTACAAAATGGTCTATTTGCGGGCTAAGCCGGGCCGAGCAGTTTCGCTGGTAGGCGGCCTTGGCATTCAGCGGCTTTATCTCATCCTTGAGTTCTTTTAACCTATCGTATAGAAATTCGTAGTAATGGACAGGTTTGAAGGGTACTTCGATGCCATAGGCTGGCGCAAGTGAGGTAAAGGCTCCGTAACATTCATCGTGAAGGCACACAACTTCCTTCATGCCAAGTTTGGCGATGTTTTCTATTACCTTGGGGAGGCGCTCTTTGATTACCGACATCTTAGCATAGTGTAGGTAGACAACATTGCAGAAAAACTCCTGACCGAAAAACGCTGAGTGAGCGATGTTCTCAAAAAGCTTCCCGGCAACCAGGGCATTGAAGTGCGGCACAAGACAATATGACAAGGCCTTCTCTTCAATCTTACCGACCATGTACCTACCCACTGGCTCACACTGGTTAATCCACATAGTCACGATAGGCCTCGGCGCTGGCAATATCCCCTTCTCTTCTTGCCGCTCGACAATCATGTAAAACGGGTGGTTTCTAAAGGGGCAATATTCCTCGCAGGCATAACACGTGGTGCACGCCTCCAGCACAGAGGAATCCTCGCCGTTTATCACCTTCAACCACTCCTTTTTCGCCTCGTCCTTGTTCTTAAAGTCCATATACTGGCACTTAACGAGGCAGCTGACGGTCTTGCACTTGGCACACTTCGTCTTGTCAAACTTCAGTTCAAGCACTGGCATGGCCCTCCCTTCGATTTTTTATTACGCTGCTCAACATCAACAGAGTTTCCGCAACTCTGCTCGTAGTACCTTGCCCAGAATGTTCTTGGGCAAGCATTCTATACACTGCACCTCTTTCGGCCTTTTAAAGGTCGGCAAACGGTTCTTGCAGAAGGCAATCAACTCTTCTTCGTTTACCTGCTTGCCCGGCTTCGCCACGATGAAAGCCTTTATTTCTTCTCCATATACAGCATCCGGGATGCCGACGACTCCAGCTTCTGCAACCGCTGGATGTTGTAGAAGAACCTCCTCTATTTCCGCCGGTGATACGTTCTCTCCACCCCTGATAATGATATCTTTCTTGCGCCCGGTGATGTAGAAATAGCCGTCCGCATCTATGTATCCCAGATCGCCAGTGTAAAGCCAGCCATCTTTGATCGTTTTGGCCGTTTCTTCTGGCAGGTTCCAGTAACCTTTCATCAATGTAGGACCCTTGACCACTATCTCTCTCTGCTCCCCCGGTGGCAGCTCTTCACCCTCCCCATCAAAAACCTTTATCGTGTTGCATTTCAGCAAGCATTTGCCGATGGAACCATATCTGGGCGGAAGGTCGCCTGGCTGTCCCGTAGTAGTGGCTCCTGATTCGGTCAGTCCCCACCCCTCTCGAATATCCACCCCCACCTTTTCTTTCCACCTCAAGGCTACTTCCACCGGTAACGGCGCCCCTCCAGACTGGCAATCCTCAAGGGAACTCAAATCGTATCTATCCAGGTCAGGAAATTCCAGGATCTGGACGTACATGGTAGGAACCGCTGCCATTTGAGTAACATGGAATTCCTGAATGGCCTTCAGTGCCTCCTGGACATTCCACCAACGTAGTAAAATTGTCCTCCCGCCCACAAAGTTGCCGGTATTACTGAAAGCAATCCCATACGAGTGTGACAAAGGAAGCACTCCCAGGCTGACCATCTCCCGATTTACGCCGGAGACTCGCTGACTCATTGCATCGTATTGAAGCGTCTTGGGATTAAGCCCTCG
>CAZLAL010000169.1:0-8302 GCA_964557455.1 uncultured Dehalococcoidales bacterium | reverse complement strand
GCAGCGTAGACAGTGCCGCCACCGGCCGCCGACAGGACTAGTATAACTGCGAGAATAATACTTGCCATGCTAAACCTCCTTACATAGGGTATTGGGTTTACCCATATGTTATAACGAGGCCATGGCCATCTTGTTACAGTCTGCCTCCGGCGAATTTGGTCCATAAGCCAGATCCGCGCCCTTGCCTTGAAGACTGGAGAAGGCTTGATATCCACCGGCTCTTGAATCTCAAGAGCAATCTTCAGCAGTGGCTCCAACTGCTCACGCATAGACGGATACCTGCCCAGACAATCCTCGATGCTGGACTTGCCTGCCTTAACGTCCTCGACACACTGGACAAGTACGTCTTCAAACTTGTTCAAGTCTGTGCGCTCTCCTCTTTCGAATTTCAAGATTGATTCTCAGCAGCGGTTCCAGCTGCTCACGGATAGATGGATACAGATCCAGGCAATCTTCGATGCTGGACTTACCTGCCTCGATATCTTCCATATGCTTGAGGAATATATCCTGAGACTTCCTGAGCTTTATCAACGCTATTTCCTCCCACTTTCCAGAATACCGCGGAGTTTAACCAGAGCCCGGTGCAGGATCACTCTCACGTTCCCCTCTTTCTTATTCAGTAGAGGGGCGATTTCAGCAAACTCAAAACCTTCGACAAAACGCAGGAGCACTACCTGCTGCTCGTCGCCACCCAGCTGCAAAATGGCGCTGCGTAAACGCTGCTGCTCAAGACTGGCTTCGGATTGCTGCTCCGGGCTCGGCAGTGAATCACTGGCCAGTGCCTCAGCTTCGACATATGCCTTCTCTTTCTTAGTTCGGTAGAAATCCACTACCTGGTTGTGGCTAATAGTCATTAGCCAGGCAATAAACGGACTTGCCGTTTTCTTATACCTGGGCATGGCCTGCCAGGCTTTCAGGAAGACCTGCTGGGTAAGATCTTCGGCATCGGTTTCATTGCCTACCCGGTAATAGATGTGTCTATATACCCTGTCGATGTGCATGTCATATAGTCTCCCGAAAGCCTCAGCATCATGACCAATAGCTTTCTGAACCAGCGCAGCCTCATCCGAAGCTTGCTCTTGAGAATAATCCTGGTTCACTCCTTTACCTCTATTAACGAATGACTCACGGAAATGTTACAGAAGGCCTTCTGTCCCCTATTTATCCATCAGGAGTTTTTATATGACTGCGCTACGCCCGACAGTGCACCGTCATTCTTGAGGCTGTGAAATATGTAATTATAATACGTGACTATACCATGAACTCACGTGAATCGCCTTGACATCTATCTGCGTATAATATAAACTATCAATATCCTAAAGTAAAAGGGGTGCACTAGGGTGGATCTAAAAACAATATTGATAGCTGACTACGCTAACATTGCAATAGGTGGTAAGCCTAATGTTATGGGTATTTTTAGAGTCATCAATGCTGAGAAATGCCCCGTTAGACAGCCAGAGATGTATTTCATAGCTAGTCTGACGGCTGGAGCAGCAGAATTTGGCAGGCAAGCAACCATTAGGGTGAAATTAATAGATTCAAGCGGAAAGGTGACACTCGTTGATTTCGCGCAGCAAGTCGAGGTGCCTACTGCTAAAGGTGGCCGTAAGGCAGAAATTAATGTTATCGTTCGATTGCGTGATGTAGTATTTCCAGATTTTGGTGCCTATCAATTCTCACTTCTCGTTGGCGATGATGAAAAGGGGACATTGCCAATTGAGGTAAATCAAATCGAACGCCAGACGCCATAAGGCCATTCAATGACAGCTAAAGCAGCTAGATTATTGGAACAGCTACGACGTTCAAAAGCTAATTGTACCCGACATGACCTGGAAGCACTATACTTGGGATATGGATTCAAAATAAGGATAGGCAAGAAGCATGACATAGCGATTCACGAGAAATACAAACATCTACGTGGGACTTTGCCAAATCACAGGTCGTTTGCCATAGGCTATGTGACTTGTGCGGTCGATTTAGTTGATGAAGTCTTGCGATTGGAGAAACAAGGAGGATAGAACAATGAGAAATAAGTTGCAGAATAAAGCACATAAACTGGCGGAGCAGCCGTATACGGTAAAGATTGAGAGAGACAGAACAATAGATGGGCAGCAAGTCTTTCTCGTATCTCATCCCGAATTAATTGGCTGCATGGCTCAAGGCGGAAATGTTAAAGAAGCCATGGACAATCTAAAGGAAGTAACCGAAGAGTACATACTAAGCCTGCTAGAAGATAGCCTACCAATTCCTACACCTGCAACCAGGTCGATTAGTACGATACAAGAAACTGCAACCGTAATCGGAACATTTACCGGTTCGGGAACCAAAACGCTTTCAGATATTTTCGCCAGGGTCACTCAGCCTTCGACTAGAGAAGAAGTGGCTACTGTGGAATTAGTTAGTTGCTAGTCTATTTATCATAGTCAAAAACATAGGCATTTTATCTTGCCTATGGTTATATCTGAAACTATATTCATTGATGTAATTCTGCAAATGCTTTCGACTAACAGCGTGGTAAACTCCGTTGATGCGGCGTTTTAGGACACTCCAGAAGCCCTCAATGGTATTGGTGTGAGCATCACACCTAGAACCCAAACCTTGGAGGCATGATGCACTCTCTCGTGATTATAGCCCTGCCCGCTTAATCTGTCATAGATACGGTATTCATCAGTGTAAATCATGCTATCGGGTACCACGTGTTCCTTAATGATGGGATAGAGAGTGCTCCTCTTTAGGTCTGGCGTTACAATGGTAGATACGTCACCCTTGCGCTGGGCCATGCCGAGCACTATTGATTTGCCCGCAGCACCACGCCCACGCTTGCCTGGCTTTCTAGCACCAATATAGGTTTCATCTACTTCGAATTCGCCAGATGTAGGCTCGTGGTCTTCTTGCAAGAGGGAGCGGATTTGATGAAACATACGCCAAGCGGTCTTGTAAGTAACGCCTAATTCACGCTGTAATTGCTTAGCTGAAATTCCGCATCTAGTGGTACTCATAAGATATATGGCATAGAACCACGATTTTAACGGAGTAGGGGAATGGTCGAAGATAGTATTTGCCGTCGGTGAAATTTGGTGACCACATAGGTCACAGCCATAGGCTTTACGGTTCTTAATCCTATAGAACCTAGTTGGCTTCCTGCATTTAATACAGTAAATCTTCTGTGGATACAATCTGTGTCTAAGCCAATCTAAACACGCATCCTCATTAGGGAATAGTCCGTTGAATTGTTGTATAGTATACTTATTCATGTTAACACCTCGATTTATTATCGATAATGATAACATATGAATCACGTGTTGTCAAGGGATAATTGCGTTATAATATTCAGATGGTTCACTGCCCAGTAGCTACGGAAGCTCAAAGAACCCACAACTGGTGATGCCATCTGACTCTATTAGCGTACTCGTCGCCCATCATGGGTTTTGCCGTACTTTAGGCCAGGAATGATTTGGCAGCAAACCGATTGCCGACCAGCATGAAAAGGTCAGCCCTTACCTTATAAGTCACTGGAGTTGACTAGTTTTCAGACAACCAGGCGGATCGCCCCTATGTCGCCAAGCCCATCAACCCTCCGGACCCTTGGTCTCTCCCCCACCAGAACCCGCCTCCCCTTCTTCCTCTTCTTCCTTCTTCTCCTCTTCTGGTTTCGAAAGGTACAGATGGCTTGTATTCGACTTCACTCGCGGCACTACTTTCCCACCGCAATACGGACAATCCAGCTCGACAGGTTGCCCCGTACTGAATACAATGCTGACAATTCCTACGATGACCAATGCTATTCCCACGCCCGCTGCCACCCACCAGACCCTCTCCCCGAAGTCAGGCTGCCTCAAGAAGATCCCAAGGACTATCAGCGCCGCACCCAGAACCACCCACACCAGCACCGTCAACATATCGTACTTCTTGTAGGTCATTGTGCTACCTCCTATCTAAACTATAAATAAAGTAGCACCTGTCACCCAACTTGTCTAGACCCTGGCAGCATCTCCCAAGGCCTAAACACAAGGCCATGGTCGGCATATAAACAATTCTTTCAGCAACCTTACCCTGTTTCCCTCGCTTTTGAACGATGGCGGCTAATGCTGAACCTCACGATCCGAGAATATGCCCATTTCACTGATTTAATTGTCCGGAGGCCAAACTATACATGAGTAAGGCGGAGATAGACTCCGCCCCCCTGTCTCAGAGAATAAACACTACGCGCAAAGTGACTATCTGGTAAGATGCTCCCTTAATACCCTATATCTATTCTTTACAATAACTGTTTCCTGGAGTTACACTGTCCCATTCCAAGCCTTCGGCCTGCACATCGGTTACAACCGTCAAATAGCAGCCACTTTTGTGATTGGTGCGCTTGAAGATTACAGTGCCGTTGGAGTCAGTTTTTCCTGAGAAGTTCCAGGATTTCCCATCGTCGCGGTATAGCGCGGCGGAAACGGAGGCACCAGCCACAGGGTCGCCCAGGTTATCCAGTAAGAGCACCGTGATATTCAAATGCTTATCATTGTCGGGCCCGCCTGTCGTTGTATAAATGAGAGACTGGATACTTACCACACTGGCTACGGCAACTTCTTCAAAGGTGGCATGGATAGAATAGTCTCCGCTCATAGTGATGTTGGTTGCGGCAGCCCCCACGTCGGCAATAGTATCCACATCGCCGGTCCACCCGACAAACCGGTAGCCACCGTATGGAGTCGCCACCAGCTCAACCAGCGTCCCAGCATCGTAGACAAAAGTCCCCCCACCAGGCGTGCTTACTGAACCTCCTTCCATGCCTGAGATGCTGAGGTCATTTACCGCCACAGATACGGCCATTATGGAGTAGTTTCCGCTCATCATGATGTTGGTTGCGGCAGCCCCGACGTCGGCAACGGTGTCCACATCGCCAGTCCACTCGACAAACCGATAGCCATCTTCTGCCTCAGCTACCAGGTCAATCGCTGTCCCGGCCTCGTAGACAAAAGTCCCCTCGCCAGGCGTGTTTACCGAGACACCAGCGGTGCTCTCTATCGACAAGCCATAGTGAAGAACAAGCGCTATCAACTCAAAACCAACGGTGGTATTGCTCTCGACAGCAATTGCCTCAGTCTGGTTTGTATAACCCGCCTTGGAAGCGGTGATGCTATAGATACCCGCTTCGACATCCAATATGGAATAGCCACCGTCATCCCCCGTGGTAGTAGACCAGCCAGTCCCCTCAATAGTAACCGTCGCACCCCCAAGTGGTCCCTCCATGTCTCTATCCATAACCGTGCCAGATACCGTATAAACCTGAATGGCTTGCGGAATAATAAAGTCTTGAACAACTATCTCATCTTTCTCAACCGTCACTGTGGCTGCTTGAGGATAATGGTTGTCAGCAAAAGTGGCAACATCATATGTTCCCACCGGAATGTCTTCTAAAATATAGTAACCGTCTGCATCTGTTATTGCTGACAAATCAGCTTCTTCCACCACAACAGTTGCTCCCGCAATTACTATGTTAGTCTCGTCTTTAACTGTACCTGCAATCTTTCCTGTTGCCAGTGAACTATACCCCTGGCCACCACTGCAGCCCAAGAGGCCCAGAGCCAGTACGAAGACTACAAAGGCCACTGCAACCCACTCAATGACCTTTACCATCTTCATATTTCATCTCCTCTCGAACTTTCATTAACCTTTATTACTGTATCGTTCGTACCCTGTAATATGACGAAGCTCACATTACTCACCTATCGCATAGCACAATAATAATACTGCAATCGTATAGTCCTATCCCCCATCCGTCAATCACCCGCAAGTACTAGTCATAAACTCCTATCTCTATTGCTGGCTAGTACTCGTCCTCGTACCTGTTATCGCGAGCGAAGCAGACAATCTGATTGTTCTCCGCCAAGATTGCCTAGTCGCTACGTCCTTCACAATGACTTTTGTATCATGACAAAGTGAGCACAATTAAGTTTGAGACGGTCGAGTATATTACGGACGGCTGGTTCAACCGTGACTATATTCGAAGATTCAGATAGCTCACGATTGCCAGCATCATTTCCCTTCCTTGCCGTGTCTGTCGGATATCATATCTCTTATTATCCCTTTGCCTACGACCTGCTTAATATCGAACACATTGCGGACCAGCATAAAGAGGTCGAGCGCCAAAACATAACGTACTAGCTGTATCGAGCCTTCAAACAACCAGACAAACAAAGGCAACAAGGCAAATCCAATGATTATGGCCCCTCCGAATTTACGGCTGGCGAAGAAGGGAATAGCTACTACTACCAGGGTGATCAGCATCGGCGCGGGAGCTAGAACAAGCACGATCCCTATAATAGCGGCTGCCCCACGCCCACCTCGGAAACCTGCAAATACCGGGAAATTATGCCCAACCAGAGCAGCAAAACCAGCCCCAAAGACCCAGGGCTGCGGAACATTCAGGGCTTGGGCAATGAGTATAGCTGCCGCGCCTTTGGCAACGTCAAAAAGACCAACAAAAACGCCTTCGCGCGTACCGATTTCACGCATAACATTAGCGCCGCCCATATTACGTGAGCCGATATTCCGAATATCCACGCCTCTCCTCAGGCGAGACACGATGTATGCTGTAGGGATAGACCCCAGGAGATACCCGATGACTATGCTTAGAATGCCTAGTAGCAGCATGCCCTCATCTTACAC
Source organism: uncultured Dehalococcoidales bacterium (assembly GCA_964557455.1). Lineage (GTDB taxonomy): Bacteria > Chloroflexota > Dehalococcoidia > GIF9 > AB-539-J10 > RBG-13-51-36. Next base: position 1,642 of record CAZLAL010000169.1, on the reverse strand, counting down.
TGATCCGCCACATTCTTCGCCATTTTCCATCGCTGCGGGATTAAGGATGTCAGCCTGAGCAATCGCTCTAGATAGAGCGTAGAAAGAAGAATGGAGTTGGCCCCGTTTTAGGAATCATTCTGCCTTTTTCTGCTGCCTATTGTATATTATGTCGTTTGCTACGCCCTTAGCCAGTATCTGTCTAATAACGGACAGATTGCGGACCAGCATAAAAACATCGATAGCTAATACATAACATACTAGTTCTATCGAGCGTTCAAACAACCAGACAAAGAGAGGCAACAGGGCAAGTCCAAGCGAAGCAAGGGCAAATCCAATGAGTACGGCCGCCGAAAGCTTACGGGTAGTAACGAAGGGGATGACTACCATTACCAGCGCAACAAGAGTTGCCTCAGGGGCTAGCACGAGAAAGATACCTATACAGGTGGCTGTACCCCGACCACCTCGGAAACCTGCGAACACAGGGAAATTGTGTCCCAGGAGAGCCGCAAAACCAGCTCCAAAAACCCACGGGTCCGGAATGTTTGAAGTCTGGGCAATGAGTATAGCCCCCGCCCCTTTCGAGATATCAATGAGACAGACAAAAATGCCTTCAAGAGTACCAATTTCGCGCATGACGTTAGCGGCACCCATGTTACCCGTGCCGATGGTCCGAATGTCTATGCCTTTCCTCAGGCGGGACACGATATACGCGGTAGGGATCGACCCCAGGAGATACCCGATGATTATGTTCAGAATATTTGTTCCCATGCCCTTAGCTCAATGACGCGTCATACTCTCTCCACGCCACCCAGTATCGCTCGACTTCCCCAGCAGCGATTCCCAAGGAAGACGAATCGCCAGATTAACCGCCATCTTCCATCGCTGCTAGGCAGCAGATCGTTTGTCCCCAATCACGCTGATAACAATAAGGCCAGGCCCGGTGTGTGTGCCGATAACAGGACTGGTACGCGAGAGGTAAATAGGAATTTCAGTATATCTTGAACGAAGCCTCCGGGATAGCTTGTTGGCTTCCTCCAGGTCAGCGGCATATTCTACAGCTAAACCTTCAACAGTGCTAAAACTGGCAGGGAAATTATACAGGTGCTCTATCGCCTTAGCTCGGGAACGCTCCCGGGCAACCGGATGCACTTCACCGTCTTTAAGGCCAATGATCGGGTTTATTTTGAGTAACGAGCCGAGAAAAGCCTGCGCTTTGCCGATGCGGCCGCCACGTTCCAGGTACTCCAGGGTATCAAAAGCAGCAAGTATGCCTACGCGACCCATGGCGTGATGGGCCAGGTCCAGTACTTCATCAAGTCCAGCACCAGCTCGGGCTGCCTTAGCAGCAACCATTGCTACGAAACCCTGTGCCATAACTGCCCATTGCGAATCCAGCGCCTCTACGCGACATCTCTTCTTCATCAGCCCCACAGCTTGTAATGCCACTTGATAGGTGCCACTGAGCTTGGAACTCAGAGTGACAACCAGTATTTCGTTTGTCTGTTCGGCAAGTCTATCATAGGCGTCGGCAAAAGCCGCCGGTGGAGGCACGGACGTTGCAGGCAACGTCTTACTGGCCCTTAGCCTGTCATAGAACTGGTCGGAACTCATGTCGATGCCATCCCTATAGAGTTCCGTGCCGAAGCGGACAGTAAGCGGA
>CAZLAL010000168.1:0-3287 GCA_964557455.1 uncultured Dehalococcoidales bacterium | reverse complement strand
CCAGAGGCTTCTGGCTACCAGGGAGGACATTTTCCCTGATTACACCCGACAGGCTTTTGAACAGGAGTTTAGTCGCTATTTCGCCATAGATGATCCCGTGGATATCCAGGAGTCGCAACGGACGCTCTATCTGATGCGCCGACTGGGAGAATGAAACAGACATTGAAAACCATTTTCAAGGGACCGGTGATTTTCTACCCGCCGCTGTTTGCTGCTTTCCCCATCCTCTTTCTCTATACCTACAACATAAGCGAAACATCAATGGGCCAGATCTGGCTGCCGCTAGGGGTCTCAATGGCTGCTGCCCTTCTGTTGTGGATGGTCCTGAGCCTTATACTCCGCAGCCTGTCTAAGGCGGGACTTGCCACGGCTATATTCTTGTTATTCTTTTTCTCCTATGGACACCTTTGTGACCTGCTGTATCGACTGGGCGTGTTTGAACTCAAACACGCTTATCTGTTCCTCGGTACGTTGTTTGTCTGGGGCTACTGTGTCTATTTCATCGGACGGGCAAAAAGAGATTTTCACATCACCACAAAGTTCTTAAACATAGTAGCTGTGGCGCTCATTGCCATAAACCTGTTTAACATCGCAAGATATGAAGTCAGAACAGCCAAACTGAGCGCGGCTCCATCTGCGGAGGCGCCTGCGCAAGCTGCCGCTATCAACCCGGCAGAGCTCAGCGCTTGGCCTGATATCTATTTCATCATCCTGGATGAGTATGCCCACCCCGATACCATGAAGGAATGGTATCACTACGATAACAGCGAGTTCGTCAACGGCCTGGAGGACAAAGGCTTTTTCATAGCCGGCGGCAGCGAAACGCAAGCCTACGTTACACCTCTGATAATCGCCCAGATATTGAACATGGAGTATCTCGATTACGAGCCGTGGAGCGAAGCTACCTTTTATAAGATAGCCTACAGCCAGGTCTCAGACTTCCTGAAGGCGCGAGGCTATCGATATATCGCTTTCGGAAACAACTTTGCAAGGTACACATGGGAGAAGTATGCCCAGGACAACGTCGACCTTTACCTCAATTACTATGGATATAATAGCACCAGTATGGTAACTGAGTTCGTACATATACTGTGGAACACCACCATGCTGCGTCCTTTCTATTTCTACGCTACCGGAAGTCAGTATGAACATAGCTATCGGAGCCAGACCTTGTACATGCTGGACGAACTCAAGGAGCTGCCCGAACTGGAAGGCCCGAAATTTGTTTTCACCCATTTCATGTGTCCCCACACACCTTACGTATTCGGCCCCTATGGCGAGTATGTTGCTCCCGCAAATTGGGAAAACTATGGCGATAAGCAATTCTACCTTGGGCAGTATATCTTCATCTCTGCAGAAATAGAAAAGGTGATCGACGTATTGCTGGCTGAATCGGAAACCCCGCCGATTATCATTCTGCAGTCAGACCATGGCCAACGGCCACACCATCCCGGCATAGTCATCGGCCAAGATGAATGGCACAAGATACTTAACGCCATGTATCTGCCGGGAATGGATAGCGAGATGCTGTCCGATAACATATCGCCGGTCAATACGTTCCGTCTTATCTTCAACCACTATTTTGACGCCGATTATCCAATGCTGGAGAATAATTAGGAGCAACAATCAGCCATGTCAGTGGGATACTCGCTCAGAACTCGCAGGAAACAGGTAATCACCCACACGTCGATTATCGTGGCATTTGTACTGTTCACCATTTTCGTGGCAGAGCCTTTGTTTGACAGACTTGAGCAAGTTGCTGGTGCATCTCGATTGTATGAGACTCCAATCCCCGCCGCAACCGACAACATTCAGTACTCAGTCGACCACTTTGACAATGCCTCACGGATTCTGGAGGTACACGGCTGGGCATTCATCGAGGGCCATGACTCTGTCAACAGCCAAATATATATAGTCTTGAAATCCACAGACACTACATATGTATTCACCACAGAAACCGTAACAAGAGAGGATATTACCGAGCAGTTTAAGGAGTCAGGCTTGAACTTGGACTACTCGGGATTTTCGGCTCTTATTCCGACAAGGGAAATAGCTACCGGCGAATACTCCCTGGGGATTTACATCAAGAAGGACAATATGGAAGCCCTGACGTATACAAATAAAACTGTAACAAAATAGGAGACACCGCAAAGACCGAGTGAAGACCACTATCATCTCAGGCTTACAGGCCCCAACGCCATGAGAGGTTGAGAGGAAGAATTGAAAGATTACGTAATAGCCGGCGTGCACATTGCCCCACATTGATCAGCCCTCTCCCTCCATGTCACTGCCAGTCCTTCTCTATTTATCATACTGAGCGACGCGAAGAATCTGTGAGATTTCTGGTCTCCCAGACTCATTGAGACTCCTCAGAATGACATCGCTAGACGCTCTGGCTATAAGTGCTTTGGTATAATTCGAATGTGTGGCTTCTCTATGTTAGCTGTGCCTGGGTGGCTGGCATATTTCTGAGTTCAAAGCTTGACCTGCCCTTGCTTGCCATCGCTTTTGGACTTGTCCCCTTCCTGCTTATACCTTTCCTCCCCGGCCGCAGAAAGGCCTTAATAATAGCCGGATTATGCCTCCTGGCCTTGTTCGGCGGCGGCCTTCGCTTCGATTCAGGCCTGCCTTCAATAGACGAGCATTTACTCCATGCCTATAACGACCAGGGGACTGTACAGATTCAAGGCATGGTGACAGATGAGCCTGATATTCGCGATACATATTGCCTGCTGACATTTTCCGCCAGCCAGGCAATCGTAAATGGCCAACCTACAGAGGTGTCGGGGACCGCCTTAATTCGAGTGCCCCAATACCCGACCTACCATTACGGGGATGTGCTCAAGATAACGGGCGAGCTAGAAACGCCCTCCCAATCGGAGGATTTTGACTACAGAACCTATCTGGCCCGTCAGGGTATCTCCTCGCTCATGTATTATCCCGAGGTGGATGTTCTGGACCATGCCCGGGGCTTGAAGCCCCTGCAGTGGATTTACTCTCTTAGAGAAAGGCTCTCTGCTTCCCTAGCCAGAGCTTTGCCCGAGCCGCAAGGTTCACTGGCTGAAGCTATCTTGCTGGGACTGAGACGCAACATACCTGATTCTCTCAATGAAGCCTTCTCCAGGACAGGAACGGCACACTTGCTAGCTATCTCCGGCTTGCATATCAGTATCATTATCGCCATCCTTCTCAGCCTGTGCATCTTGCTCTTTGGGCGGCAGCGTTCCCTATATATCTGGTTGACCCTTGCGCTTGTCTGGTTCTATGCCCTGCTCGCCGGGATGCAT
>CAZLAL010000167.1:0-2606 GCA_964557455.1 uncultured Dehalococcoidales bacterium | reverse complement strand
TTTTCTGTAAACAGAATGCCGCCTGGCTTGACACTTATTCACTATTTATGGCACTGAGAGAGGCGCATGACATCGCTGCCTGGAATACGTGGCAGGAAGATATTCGCGGGCGCGAGCCAAAATCCCTTCAACTCTGGAGCAGAGAATTGGCCGAGCAGATCTACTACCACAAATATCAACAATATCAGTTTCTTAAGCAGTGGTTTAGACTAAAGAGATACTGCAATGAACGCGGGATCAGGTTCATTGGTGATATGCCGATATTTATCGCCCTGGATAGTGCTGAAGTCTGGTCCAATCCGGAGATGTTCTATCTGGACGACAACGGCAGGCCAACCGTGGTGGCGGGAGTACCACCGGACTACTTCAGCGAAACAGGGCAACTATGGGGAAATCCCCTGTACCGCTGGGATGTGTTAGCCAGTACCGGCTATGCGTGGTGGATTGAGCGCCTCCGCGCAACACGTGATCTGGTCGACATCACCAGGCTGGATCACTTTCGTGGCTTCGAAAAATACTGGGAGATACCGGGAACAAGCACTACCGCCATAAATGGCAAATGGGTTCCCGGACCGGGGGCCGCACTATTCCAGGCAGTAGAGAAGGCGTTAGGTCGTCTAGATATCATTGCCGAAGACCTCGGTATGATTACCCCTGAGGTACACGCACTGAGGCAGCAGTTTGACTTTCCGGGAATGAGAGTCCTGCAGTTCAGCTTTGGGAGCGGCCCCGAAGCGGACAGCAGCCGTCCTCACAACTATCCGAAGAATTGTGTCGTCTACACCGGCACGCATGACAACAATACCACCGTTGGCTGGTTTAAAGCAGAAGATGTCACAGGCACTACCCAGAGCAGGGAAGAAAGGGAGAAAGAGACACGCATTGCCTTAGAATATCTTGGCACAGACGGCCGAGAAATAAATTGGGACTTCATTCGCCTGGCCTTGATGTCACTAGCTGACACCGCTATCATCCCCATGCAGGATATTCTGGGATTGGGCAGCGAGGCCAGAATGAATGTTCCCGGCACCACGGAGGGCAACTGGCGTTGGCGTTTTGTGCCTGATACGCTGACCGAAGAAATGAAATCCCGGCTAAAGGAATTGACTGTGCTCTCAGCGAGATAACATAGCCTGCGACTTTCGGACTCCACGCTTCGCCTGCCTAGAGATACCAACCTGGAATTAGTGTTGTAAATCGGCTCTAGCGATGACAACTGCTAGCAACGCAGCGGAAGTAAGAGACATTATGTCAAATGTAATCATTGATTATTGTAGTCGTTGATAGTATACTGTCAATACACACAGACTGGGAGGTACTCCATGAAATTGTCTTGTCTTCAGGAAAACTTAAGTAAGGGGCTCAGCGTCGTAGGGAGAGCTGTAGCCACGAGGTCCACCTTGCCTGTCACGCAGAATATCCTTTTGTCCGCTGACCAATCCGGACTCAAATTGGCAGCTACCAACCTGGAGATGGCCATCACCTGCTGGATCGGTGCTAAGGTGAAGCAAAAGGGAGAAATAACTGTGCCTGCTCGCTTGCTCATCGATTTTGTTAATTCTCTACCCAATGAGTTGATCGAGATCAATCTTCCCGCTAATGCGCGCATCTTGGAGCTTAAGAGTGGCCACTTTCAGGCGCATATCCATGGCATTGATGCTGCAGATTTCCCACCTATACCTCAGATGAACGACGGCACAACCACCACTATTGAAGCAGACAAGCTACGCGAAGGAATTGCCCAGGTCGCTTTTGCTGCTGCCAGCGAAGAATCTCGCCCGGTTCTAACGGGAATTAATACCGAGTTAGATGCCGAACAGTTTAACCTGGTAGCCGCCGATGGTTTCAGGCTAGCTGTCCACAAGACAACCCTTAATTCGCCAGTCAAGGAGAAGACTACCGTTATCATACCGGCCAGAACCCTCAGCGAACTCGGCCGCCTTCTCGGTGAGCAAGAAGAGCCAGTAGAGATTACCGTAAACGAAAAAAGGAGTCAGATTCTCTTCCGCCTCAAGAATGTTGAAATGGTCTCCCAGCTCATTCAAGGCTCATTTCCCAACTATTCTCAGGTTATTCCTGAGAGCTATACGACGCGGGCTGTGATAGACGTTGCCGAGTTTCTGCGGGTGACCAAGATGTCCTCAATATTTGCTCGCGACGCCAGCGGTATAGTCCGCCTGGTCATCACCCCGGGCAGTGAGCTTACACCCGGCAAGGTAACTGTCTCTGCTCAGGCTGAGGAAGTTGGGGACAATGTTGGTGAAGTCGATGCCCTCATCGACGGAGAAGAGGCAAAAATCGCCTTCAACGTAAGATATCTTGCAGATGTTCTATCTGTTCTTCCTCAAGATCAGGTCGCCCTGGAGCTTACTACCCCTTCAAGCCCGGGAACCATTCGTCCGATAGGTGTAGATAACTACGTTCACGTAGTCATGCCCATGTTCGTGCAGTGGTGACAGATTCCAGCTTCGCACGAACTCCAAACAAGGCCTGACATGGCGAAGCAGGGCAGTTATTATCCAACTTTAGCCGGCTATTGATGTCCTCACAACCAATAATCAAGTTACTCACCAGCTCAGGTGTCGGCTCACGAAGACAGATAGCTG
>CAZLAL010000166.1:0-26412 GCA_964557455.1 uncultured Dehalococcoidales bacterium | reverse complement strand
TGCAGGACGTGTCTCACCCCTTGATCGTTAAAGAAGCTGATGGCTTTATCAACGGCATCAAGCCTATCATGAGTATCTGACAAGGCCCCAATTATCATTCGTCGCCTCCCTTTGTTATTTCATCCCCAATCATAACAGCAGCGCCAGACAAACAAAAGCCAGTTTGTATAGGACATTTCGGGCTGAGTTTCAAGTCCCGACTTCTACCTTAAGAATTTGTCAAGTTTTGACTTCGTGTGACCTTACGCGACCATTTAGAAAGACAATGCCAAATGCTATATAATGAGCGGAATGGAAACGAAGAAACGGGTACTGGTGGTTGATGATGAGCCACGTATAGGAAACATGCTGCGCACCAAGCTCAGACTCTCGGGATTTGCTGTCACTACGACCACCAGTGGTAGTGAAGCTATCGAAGTTATCGCGGCACAAGAGCCTGATATCGTTTTGCTTGATATCCCCATGCCCAATCTCAGCGGAATAGATGTGCTTGAAAGGGTGCGAACGTTTTCTCAGGTTCCAATAATCGTTTTCACCGGCCGACCTGAAATAGTGCACTCTGCATTGAGGCTAGGAGCTAACGACTACATTGCCAAGCCGTTTCATCCAGACTTACTAGTAGAAAAGATAAAGTCTGTTCTCATGACTTTGCAGATGGGGAAAGGACATTATGAAACCCAGAAAGAAAATCCTGCTCGTTGATGATGAGTTAGCAATCCTCAGAGTTCTGGGCATAAAGCTGAAGATTTCCGGCTATGATGTCATCACTGCGTCTACTGGGCAAGAAGCGCTGGATAAGGTGGACTCGGCAAATCCGGACTTAATGCTACTGGACGTCATCATGCCTGGCATTGATGGTTTTGAGGTGCTAGACAAGTTACGAGCCTTCTCGGAAATACCTGTCATCGTCTTCAGTGCCAGGCCTGAAAACGGCCAGAAAGCCCTCAAGCTCGGCGCTAACGATTTCCTCGCCAAGCCCCTCGATGTTGACGATATGGTCAGGAGAGTCGATACGCTACTTGCTGAGAAGAACTAGCTGTCAACTGGACTGCATTGATCCTTTAGCTTCTTCTTTCTTGTAATAGGGGATACTAAACAGGAAGGTCGAACCCTTGCCTGGTTGTGATTCGACCCAGATGCAGCCTCCGTGAGCTTCAACCAAACGTCTACATACTACCAGACCTAGTCCAACTCCCGTAGGCCCGCTTCCTTTCAACCTGGCGAAAGGTACAAAGAGCTTTGGTTGATCCTCGGGGGCTATACCGATCCCCTGATCGCTAATGCCTACTACCAAGCCTTCCTCCTCCTGCCGACTAAAGACGCGAACCTCGCTGCCATTGGGTGAGTACTTCACAGCATTCTCCATAAGGTTATAGATGACCTGTTCAATTCTGACAGCATCAACATCTACATCAGGGGTGCCGCCTGAGATGTCCAGTATGATATTGTGGGTATCATATTTGCGGCGGACTCTTTGCGCAGCCCTTTGTGCAATACCAAAAACCGTAGCTGGTTTTTTGTCCAGATTCAGGCGGCCAGCTTGGTATCTTGACAGCTCCAGCATGTTGTCCAATATGCTGGCCAGCGACTCAGCACTTGAAGCCGCCTCTTGAATAAGTTCTTCTTTTTCTTCGTTCGAGGCGCGCTCATCTGTGGCAGTACTCAAAGCGCCAATGATAACTGTCAGAGGGGTCCTCAGTTCATGCGAGACCATGCCGATGAACTCATCCTTAATATCTATTTGCAGCTTTTGTTCGGTTATATTGGCACCAACAGCGACGGCACCACGGGTATGCCCTTCACTATCGACTAAAGGAACCGCACCAATCAACATATATAATCTACGGCCATCTTCGAAAATAATCTGGAATTCATCTGGGGCGACCGGTTTTCCGGTGGTCACGGCGATCTGGACGGGGAACTCATCGGGCTTTACTTCGACCCCTTCATGGAATACTCGATAATTAACAGCTGTCTCACCGGGAGGGGCTTTCCACGATATGTTGGCGCCTTGCTCGACTCCAAAGAGCTTGCTGGCATGGATATTGCCAGTAATAGCGTGGCACTCAGGGTCGCGACAAATCCAGATAGCGATGGGCGCGGTATCTAACAGGGACTGTAGTTCGGCGAGCCTGTCAGCCAGTTCGGCGTTCAGGCGTTCTCGCTCCAGCTGTTCCCTTTTGAGCTCGGTGATGTCACGATTGGAAGCACGTCGTCCCAGGAAATTACCATTTGTATCCAAGACAGCCCGACAGGCATGACTTATCCAGCGCTCTTGCCCGTCACGTCGCATAATCCGAAATTCAAATTCGAACGGGTCGTGACGGACCATGTCTTCGCGCATATGAGTTTCTACCCGTTCACGGTCATCAGGGTGAATTATCCTCAAATAGAGATTGAAATCATTTATGAACTCAACATTGGGGTATCCTGTAAAACGCTCGCTTGAAGGTGACATATAAATGAACTTGTTATCCGGACTACGCCAGTATTCCCAGTCATATGCGAATTCGGACACTATTCTGAGTTTTTCTTCGTTATCTCTTGATGCCTCTTCCGCCTTTGTGCGCTCCGTGATGTCTACTCCTTGAGCTATGGTAGCTACAGGAGTCTTTCCATCGGCGGCGAGGAGCGTTGCCGAGTTCCAGAGGACGGTGCGTGTGGAGCCATCGACATGTTGAATTGGAATCTCCACGACCTCCCAGTGGTTGCTGAAGGGCGTACCACTCACACGTTCCATAGATGCGGCCCGGCTCTCATCCGGGAATAGTATTTCGAGCGTCTTACCAAGCACCTCCTTTGCGAGGCGTCCAGTAAGGCGCTCAAACGCATGGTTGAACCTCGTAATCTTGAACTCGGGGTCCCAGACAATGACGGGGGCATTGGCGTAGTCAATCAGGTTGTTCAGGTAGTCGCGCGTCTCGCGCAATGATTCGACTGCTTTTTTCTGCTCATCTATATCCAGAAAACTCATCACCAGACCGCTAACGACGTTCTGGGCAGTGCGGTAGGGCAGGATACGCATCTTGTACCAGCAGCCATCCCTGCGCTGCACTTCGATTTCTTTCGAATTCAAAGAGCGCAGCACTTCCTGTGCATCGCTGATCACGTCCTCATAGGCCAGCCGGGAAGTTATCTCGCCTAGCGGACGGCCTACATCAACATCCCTCATATTAAAGACATCCCACGTTGCCGGTGTATAGCTCCTGATTTTGAGGTCTTCGTCCAAAAAGATGAGTGCGATATCAGTCCGGTTGAGGAAGTTCTTCAAGTCATCGTTAGCCTTAGCCAGCAGGTCGTTTTTGTCTTGAATTTCGGCGTTCAGGGTAGTCAGCTCTTCGTTGAGGGACTGGAGTTCCTCCCGTGATGTGTCCAGCTCTTCATTGGTGCTTTGCAGTTCCTCGTTGTTGGACTGGAGCTCCTCGTTGGCTGATTTCAACTCCTCGTTAGTTGCTTCCAATTCCTCAATCGTGGTCTGCAGGTTCTCCTTGGTCAGCTGAAGCTGGTCTTCCAGTTCCACTACACATCTGCGGCCTCTTGTTGATTGTCTGCCCCTTGCTTCTTCCATGATAGAGCCCACCTCCTGGAAGACAATCATTAGTAACCCCGACGGTATGCCCGGTTCGTTCAGGGGCGCTACGGTCAGGTTCAGTGTCTGGAAACCGCCATCGGTCTTAACGCGTACTCCCTCATGGACAATCTTTGTATTCTCAGCTGCTGCCCGGTATATTGCCGATGCAAGCTCCGTCCTCAGTCCTTCGCGAGCCATGTCCAGGATGCTCCAAGCCAGCTGCCCGGAGGCAATCTCCAGGTACCTTCCCGTCCGGCCACGAACGTAGACCAGGTGGTATTTCTCGTCAATGACGGCAAAAGTAGGCGCGTAGCTATCGAGAAATGTCTTCTCGGCCAGCTCCGGAATCCTGCCTTCGTTCACCATTGCTATCGGCTCGCCGATCACCCCCAATGCCTTGGGAGCGAATGCCGCCGGGAATTGTAACTTGTCGGCTGGTACTACCTTTTCGCGGCGCTTGTATATCTTCCACTTCCTCTCCACCAGTGCGAACAAGCCTACGGACTCACCCGTTGTCTCCGATGGACCAAGGAAGAGGATACCACCGGGCCTCAGGGCATAATGCAGGAGTGGCAAAAGCCGTTTCTGCACATCGCTCTCAAGATATATAAGAAGATTACGGCAGCAAATCAGGTCCATTCTGGAAAAGGGCGGGTCTTTAATAAAGTTCTGCGCTGCGAAGACTATCGCTTCTCTGATTCCCTTCTTGACGCGGTAGATATCGTTTTCTTTGACAAAGAATCGCTTGAGACGGTTCGGAGTAACGTCGGCAGCGATATTGGCCGGGTACTTTCCCGTGCGGGCGACATGAAGGGCGTCAACATCGATATCGGTGCCGTACATCTGGACCGGCAAATGCTTGTCAAGTTCTTCGAGACATTCCTGTATAACCATGGCTACAGAATAGGCTTCCTCACCGGTGGCACAGCCAGCCACCCAGACCCGTATGTCGCCTCCCGACGGCTTCCCGTTTATCAGTTCTCTCAACTGTCGTTTCAGAGCTTCAAAAGCCTCCGGGTCCCTGAAGAAATTGGTGACGCTGATGAGGAGATCCTTCAGCAACGCCTTGATTTCATCTTTGTTTTCCTTGAGAAAACGAGCATACTCAGACACATCACTTATCTGATTGACGCTCATTCGCCTTTGCAGGCGGCGGCGTATTGTGGTCTGTTTGTAGCGGGAAAAATCGTGGCCGGTCCTGGCCCGCAGACTGGCGAATATTTCCTTCAGCGGCTCCACGGCTTCTTTTGTGGTTACACCGAATCCAGCGCCGTTAACCGCTGAGTGCTCTACAAACTGGATGAGTTTCTCCGGCATATCGCTGGGCTTCAATATAAAATCGGCCAGTCCGGTCTCGATGGCACTGCGCGGCATACCATCATACTTGGCCGACTCTGGGTCCTGGACAAAAACCGTCCCCAACTCGGCTTTGATCGCCTGGAGTCCCAGAGTGCCATCGGTACCTGTCCCAGAGAGAATAATGCAGATAGTATCCGCTCCCTCCTCCTTTGCCAGAGAACGAAAGAAGAAATCAATGGGTAGCCTTAGTCCTGGAGGACGCGTCGGTTCTTGAAGATATAACGCACCATTCTGTATGCCCATATTTTTATTCGGCGGAAGCAGGTAAATAGAGTTTGGCTCTACCGGCATGCCATCCGTGGCGACTTTTACCGGCATCCTGGTAAAGCGAGAAAGAATCTGGGGCTTAGAGCTGTGCCCGGTTGGGTCAAGATGCTGTACGATGACAAAGGCCATATTCTTGTCTGACGGCATGTTTTCGAAGAACTGTTCAAAAGCCTCCAGGCCACCGGCCGAAGCGCCAATGCCGACGATACGAAAGGCCTCTTCCCTGGCTGGAGATTCTACCTGTGGAGTTTCTAGAGGCTTCCTCTTGACAGCCTGTTTACGGCCTACCTTTTCCTTCTCAGCCATCTCCTACCCTCGAGGTCGCGCGCGGCTAAATGGAAAACCAGAATCATGTTGTGGCGTGACAGTATTCTACATCAGTCTACATCTATGACACAAACAAGATTTACGTCCGGATAGGTCTGGCGATATCAGCACTGATTCCACAAATACTATTGGTCTTTTTTCTATTCTGTGATAGCGGTGGATGCAGGATGACAGCTAAACCAGTCCTTGTGTCCATTTTGAGAGCCTTTGAATTTCCCTTGAAGTGATGGCGCCTTCCATCGCATCCTGATAATTAGAGAATGACCATGCAGTAGTCAACAAATCGCCGTCGCAATAATTGCGTACCTATGACATTCTTGAGGAAGTTGAGTTGCCGATAAGGCTGTGAATCCAACGGTAGTTTGAGTGTTTGATGGCAGACACGCTGGCTACCCTGCTTCAGACCCTTCAATGGCCGCCAAAATATTCTGGTAGTCTTTTAAGTCAGTAAACAGATAGTCTGGCCCGGCTGCCAGGAGCTGAGCCCGCGAATGGAAGCCGGTCGCCACGGCAATCGTCAGGGCATTGAACAGCTTACCACATTCAATATCCCTTACCGAATCGCCTATAATCACAATGCCTTTGTTCTTAAAGTCGTGCCCGGTCATTTCAGTTGCTTTACCTATCGCCAACGTTACCATGTCAGCCCGGGTGTTCACCTCGGTGCCGTACAGACAAAACTTGAAGTACTTGCCGAGACCGGTCACTCTGAAAACCGAACTCACTATTCCTGGCGAATCACCAGTATAGAGGGCTGTAATATGGTCTGTATTCAATAACTCGCTTAATAGCTCCCTGGCCCCGGGGAGAATGTATTTTTCAGCATCTGCAGGTAGACTGTTGCTGAAGGTAGTTTCATAGTTTTCCAGCGACTTCTGTCTGTTCTTCCGGAAGACATCTTCAGATATGCCCTTAAGTCTGGCTAGCTCAAGGAAGTTATCGTCAAGGCTCTTGCCCGCGAAGTCTATCTCGGTAAGCTTGGCCTTCACTCCAAAGAAATCACTGAACAGGCGCTGCGTGGCTTTATCATGTGCCTCAATGAAATCCACCAGCGTCTGATCAAGATCAAAGATAACCAGTTTCATGATGAATTTCCTGCCGCGCCTTACTGCACTCATGTTTACAGCCTGGCAAACAGGCCACACAGTAAACCAGGCAACTATGCGGCCACTGTTACTGTTAAGCAGAATTCATTCTGAAAATGACACACATTTGTAATTTTTTCGCTGTCCATTTTACAACTTTTCAATGGATAAATGTTTAGAATTATATTCATCATGGAAGAGAGACCGTACGGGAAAACGGGAGAGAAATTTCCAATTCTCAGCTTCGGGGCACAGCGCATCGTTGATAGCCACAGATGCTCCGAGCAAGACGCCGTGGAGATTATGAATTACGCTCTGGACCACGGCATACGCTATTTCGACACAGCCTGGATATATTCCGGGGGCCAATCTGAAGAGCGCGTGGGGAGGGTTGCCGATAAGCGGCGAAAGGAGATGTGGATAGCTACCAAAACGTGGGCACGAGATAGACAGGGAGCGAGAAGACAACTTGAAGAGAGCCTGAAACGCCTTCAGACCGATTACGTTGATGAATGGCGTATGCATAACATCTGGTCAATCAGTGAGCTGGACAAGATAACTGCTCCGGGCGGTTCCCTCGAGGCAGCAGTGCAGGCCCGTGCCGACGGGCTTGTCCGGTACATCAGTATCAGCGGTCACAGTAACCCTGACGTACAAATCGAAGCGTTAGCGCGCTTCCCTTTCGATAGTGTGCTTTGTGCTACATCGGTGCTTGACCACTTCATCCTCAGTTTTGTCGAGGAGTTTCTGCCAGTGGCCAAAGCCAGAGGCGTCGCTGTTGCCGGTATGAAAATCATCGGATTAGGCCGTCTGGCAACGATATATGATAAGGCCTTACAGTACGCCTTCGGCTTGCCCATTGATACGGCCGTTGTCGGCATGGAAAGCATGGATCAACTGCAAAAGAACCTGAAGGTAGCCGAAGCATACCGACCACTGAGCGATAATGAGAGGCTGGAATTATTCAGACAGGTACTACCAATGGTAACGCCGGAAGCTGTACCATGGAAGGCCGAGGACTGGAATCACCCTGTAGAGTGGGCAAGGCGCTAGTGTCGTGTCTAGAGTCTATTATCATGGCACCTAGGACGGAGTGAGTTTCCTCAAGGAAATACCGGTCATGCGAGTCAGAAACAGACTTTGTCATATTAATCGATTCAGCTACTCCTATTTGAGGGCCTGGTATAACCTATACCCTCTACACGCAGATTGTTGTCCTCAAGGCTAACTTTCGCTCCGAACCTTGTTACCAACCAGAGATTGGTGTCCACGTGTTCGGAGACCTGAGGGACGACATATTCGGTTATTTCTCCGGCGAGGGCAGCATAGATGACCAACTGATCGGCAAGGTATCTGTCAACGGTGGCACTGGTTTCCAAGTCATCCAGCAAATTTCGGGCCACACGTCTGCCGATTTCTTCTGAGCTTCGCCCTTTCCGCCCTGCCTGGTCGGAGCCTAACAGGCAACCGGTATCCGTTTCCGCCCAAAGGGCTAGGGATGCTCCCGGCGATAAAGCCGTTTCATCATACAAAAGCTCAATGGTGGCGGAATAACCCTTTTCTGACAGGCCCCTGTTACACTCTTCTGCCATTCTTTGGCTAACCATACGCTCTTCAAGATGTGATGACAAAGCAACCCCGCATACCCTCTTTACCCTTCCTTGTTTCATCAATCGTAACGGGCTCAAGGCGCTTTCGGCCGGGCTCATACTAACTTCAATGACGCCGCCGCCTCTGGGAGTGTAACCGGGACGAATTACCTTCAACCGTCCCTTGATGCCTATCTTCCCCAAGGCTGGCAAAAGGATGTGTTGCATATGGTGTGCTGAGGGAGCGAAATCCTGGAATAGTCCGCCGGAAATTCGCAGAGTGCTTTCCCCATCAGCAAAGATGGCCAGTGGAAGCAGCGTCTGTGCCAACAGGGTGGTGGAACCAGCGCTGCCGATTTCAAATTGGTAATGACCTCCTTTTATCCTTCCTCCCGGTTGATATATAAGCTCCGTGGAGTTGACCTTTGCTCCATCTACTCTGGCATTGCACAACTGAGCACAGGCCTTTACTGAAGCCAGGTGCTGTGGGCGCAACCCCGGCTTATCCCGCTTTGCTCTAATGTTGGTTATGTGCAGTCCCTCGCCTAACAGAGAAGAAAACACAACAGCATGGCGCAGAATCGTGCCGCTGCCCGACTTGGTCGAACCGTCAATTTCAATCACTACAACGCAATAAAGCTTACCTTTGGCTCGACCCCGGATATTCAGACCTAAACCATGTGGTCAGGTTTCTGCGGCAAGGTGCCTGACAAACCAGTCGCTGGCAAGCTGACCTACCTGCTCCAGTGTTCCCGGCTCCTCAAACAGGTGAGTCGCGCCCGGGACAATAGCCAGTTCGTTCTCCACGTTGAGTTTAGCCAGGGCAGCACGGTTCATTTGAATCACGGGAAAATCATTACCGCCCACAATCAGCAAAGTCGGGGCCTTCACGCGGTTCAACCAGGGAGCGGCCAGGTCAGGACGGCCCCCACGCGAGACAATGGCTGTGACGACATCCGCCCTTTGCGCAGCCGCCACCAGGGCCGCCGCTGCTCCCGTACTGGCACCGAAGTACCCCAGTTTGAGGTAACGGGTCTGCTCGGAAGATTGCAGCCAGTCGGTAGCGCCGACAAGTCGCCGGGCAAGCAAGTCGATGTCAAATCTCCATTCTGCCGTTTCTATCTCCTCTTGAGGAGTGAGAAGGTCGAACAGCAGGGTTGCCAGCCCGGCATCGCGCAAAATCTGAGCAACGTAACGGTTCCTGGGACTGTGCCGGCTACTGCCACTGCCGTGCGCAAATGCCACCACTCCTCGAGCTTCTGGAGGTACGCAGAGATCACCTTCCAGCATCACTTTGCCTGTGTCAATCTGTACCCGGCATTCTTCTTCCTTTACCATCAGACTCCTTACCTTGGCTAATTTTACTCTTCAACATCGGTATGCGGGGCACGCCTGAAGTCAATTATCTTGTCAATGTGAATAAGCAACTGGCTCTGCACCTGTGGAACGGCTGTCTTGCCCTCAACCTGCGGGGAGTACCCGTCAAGTATGCCAAGATCCTTTATCTCTTCGAGTTCCCCAATTAACTGGTAGCCGACATCTGTAAGAGCGTCCCAGACCACCAGCGAAACCTTAGGATTTACCTGTAAATTGGCTGTAGTACCGGGACAAAACCACTCGGTTACCAGCAGATGCTTCTCCTGAGTAACCGCCAGCCTGCCAGCAACAGTAACATGAGGCCACCCTCTGGCATCTGCAGTAGCCAGAAATAGATACCCGGCTTTGGCAGCAAGCCGTTCCACATCTTTCAGTGTCTTTGCGTTCATTTAGCGCCTCTTCTCAGTTGTTTCCCTTGCCAGGATTTCCAACACGTCGTCGTCCTCTACGGGTTCAAAACGCATATAGAATTGCCCTACAGCAGCGAATGAAGCCGGCGCCCGCAGGCATACCATTTCATCAACATCTTGAGCAAGCCTTATTATTGTGTCCTCAGGTCCCACCGGTATAGCTGCTATCACTTTCTTGGGCTGCTCCAGGCGGACGGCCCATAGTGCCGCCTGAGTTGTCGCTCCGGTGGCCACCCCGTCATCGGCCACAATGACGATTCTCTCCTTCAGTGTCACCTTGGGTCGGACACGGCGAAACAATTCGATGCGCCGCTTAATCTCTGCCATTTGGCGTGTCTTTTCCTGCTCAATGTAATGCTCCTCCGCTCCCACAACCGCCACGACCTCCCGGTTGAGAAAAAGTTTGCCATCCTCAGCCACCGAACCCATCGCCAGTTCCTCATGACCCGGTGTGCGCAGCTTGTGCGCCAGCACGATGTCCAGTTCGCCGTCAAGCACTCTAGCTATCTCGCGGGCCACCATTATGCCGCCGCGAGGTATTCCCAGCACCACAGGCTCTTGCCCGCGATACTCGCTCAGTTCGGCTGCCAGGAGCTTTCCCGCCTCCTCGCGATTGGCAAACGGCGCGCTGCTATGAGATAGAATTCGCAATTCAGCCGCTGCCTTTCTTGGCATTTCGTAACCCACTTGTTTTGCTGACCATGTAAGTCGAACTCGGTGAGACGTTTCCTCTCTCGGTTAGCAACACAAATTACATGACTTCTCCAGATAGCACCTAATCAGGGAGCTTCCTAGTGCCCTTCCATTGTCGAAAGCTTCCAATCTCCTTTTGTAGTGCATCAGCTACTCTAGAGCCGTGTGAGGCTGCCAGCAGTCGGTACATCTCAATAGCCGGCTCTGCCAGCTTATCCTGGGCACGCAGGATAAACACTGGCTCATCTTTACCGATGCGAGGAATGTCCAATTGTCCGTACTTCCCTGATAAAGCCATTTTTGTCCCTCCTTCTTAGTGAATTATGTTAAAGCCATCTAACAACGCCTTAGCCACCAAGGCGAAAGAAGCAAGCCGCAATATCTTCATGATTTCTTACTCTTTAGCAGACTTCACAGCACTCGTATTTTTCATCCTTGACGTTCTCTGGTGATTTGCGTTCGTCTTTGATGGTCAGGGTATCTCCGATCATTGAAATATCCACGTCTTCCATATTAACCCCGGGTAACTCCCTGCATATGATGAAAACGTCGTCTTTCTCATACATGTCTATTGCCCGCGACCATGCTATGCCATCGTGAGGAGCTCGCCACCACACCAGACGAACGGGCCAGTCTAAGCCAAGCAAGCGCTCCACCTCCTCAAGTGCTGTGGCCGCCTGGGGAACATCCCTCCCGATCTCCATATATCCATTGCCATATTCACACCTCCTCCAGAGGTCAATTCTCGGCTATTCTGGCTTGAGTCCATCCCCCTGTACACATAAAATCTTACTAAAACAGCAATAAAAAAGTCATAAAAAGAAAGAGGGGAAAAGTTACAAAATTATGACATTTTGGCAAGACTGTTGTAGTTAGGCAGCCACGGCAAGGCCAAGTAGCTAGATGAGTTCTATTCAAAGCAGGTAAATCTCAGTTTCTCAGACGTGTTGGGGCACTTTTCGTCAGGTTGCATAGCACGATGTTTTGACCTCAATCAAGGCAGGTGCATATGATATTCACCCTGTCATCCCATGCGCAAGCGTTCTGGGCATCCTGGACTCAATGGTCAATTTCCATCGTTTGCTACCTGCTGATGTGTTTGCGATATTTGAGCTGAATTGGAACCAGCGTACTTTGCAGAAATATATGACGCCAGTTCTCCATTCACCGCCTCATTTCTTGTGAAGTAACTACTATCCTACACTTTTCTATTCCTAAAATGCGGCCCCCTATATAAACACGTAGCTCCTAGAAAGGAAGAGGCCAAGGATGGAGTCTAGCCGCTAGACCGGAATAATGTCACGATTTTGTAACTTTTCCATGCTCAGTTTTATGACTTTTAAATGCGTCAATTTCTAGAATGGAAATATGACTTCCCTGTGAATAGTTGAACGATGCTGAGTCAGAACAGGCACTGTGCCACTATATATAAAATGCCGTTCGCGCGCTTAAAAGGAGGTGAACCGGGATAGAAATCGGCGCAACAGCACCGATGGTAATCATCCTCCTTTCCATATCAGTCAAAATAATTAAGGAGTATGAGAAGGGGATCATCCCGGCACTGGGTGCTCTTGTCGGGCCAGCGATGCGGGACCGTTTTCATAAGAGCAAGAATCGCTTTCTTTAACGAACGGGCAGATGCATTTTATGTTGACGGTAAGAAGCAGGAGAAACTGGAAACTGTTTGGTCGTAATCCTAAAGATAGGAGGTAGATAAATGACGGAACTGGACATTTTAATCATAGGAGCCGGCGCGGCTGGAGAATACGCCGCGAGCTACTCGGCGGGAAACGGCACGAAAGTTGGACTGGTGGAAAAACACCGGGTAGGCGGGGCGTGCGTATTTACCGCCTGTATTCCCACCAAGGCGCTTATCCATGCCGCCAGAATTTACAAGAAAATGAAGCGTGCTGACTTTCACGGACTGCCCGTGCTGGAAAAGAATGCCAACTACCGGCAGGTAAAAGCTTTCAAGGACCGGATTATCGCGGGAATCGGCAAAGGTCGCGATGAGAGGATGTCTAAGCGGGGAGTTACCATCCTCAAAGGAACAGCCCGCTTTGTCTCCCCCCATGAGATCATGGTTAATGATGAGAGAATAAAGGCGGATAAAGTAATCATTGCCACGGGATCCGTGCCGATGGTGCCACCTGTTCCGGGATTGGACGAAGCCGGTTATATTACTAATATCGGCGCCCTGGAGCTGGACCATGTCCCAGCAAGGTTGGCTATAATCGGCGGGGGCCCCGTCGGCGTTGAGTTCACCGAGATTTTCTCCGCTTTCGGTTCAAAGGTGCACATTTTTGAGATGGCCGACCGTATCGTAGCCATGGAAGATGCTGATATTTCCGAGGCCCTTGCAAAATTACTGTCACAGCAGGGAGTCGCCATATCAACCGGAGTAAAAGTGAGCGAGGTAAAACGCTCTCGCTCGGCAACGACCGTTACCACCGAGAACAAAAAGGGCGATAGGGAGACTGCCCAGTTCGATGAAATCCTGGTGGCTACAGGCCGCCAACCCGCTATTGAAGAACTCAATCTAGAGGCGGCGGGCGTCGAGACTCATAAGAAGGGTATAAAGGTTGACTCCGCCCTCCAGACTAACGTTCCTCACATTTGGGCGGCGGGTGATGTCGTCGGCCCGCCGTACTTCACCTATGTCGGCAATGAGCAAGGCAAGACTGCTGCTTTGAGTATCGTGTCCGGAGAACGCCGTGAACTTAATTACGACGTCCTGCCAAGGGCCACGTTCTGCGATCCCGAAATAGGTAGCGTGGGGCTGACTGAGGCCCAGGCACTCGAACAAGGTTACAAAGTTAAGATCGGCAGATTTAACTACGCAGATATGACCCGACCTATCGTCTCCGGTGATACCGAAGGTTTCATTAAGATTGTCGCCGAAGAGGCGTCCGGACACATTCTTGGCGGTCACATTATTGGATTCGAGGCTTCCAGCTTGATTCACGAGGTGGCAGGCGTGATGGCCAGTGGCATGACGGTAAAGAACATCGGAAATACCCTCCATGCTTATCCGACTCTTTCCGAGGGCGTTCGCTATGCCTGCCAGGCGGCTGTATAAGGCGACAACGAGAATCAGTCATGAGAGAAATACTCGAGTGTCAATGAATTGACATATACGGGATGGCATGGTGCACTGGCTAGGCGACCAGCGATGAATATTATAAGGATGACGGATAAGGACAGAGGACCGGCACAGTTGGGAAATATGCCTGATACAAAACGGGAGTTCGGCATAATGGGTCTGGGGCGTATAGGCGCCAACCTCTCGCTTCAGGCAATGGAAAAAGCAATACGCATTGTCGGATATGACATTAAGGGTGTGTCCGACGAGTTGACCCGTGCCGGAATGGTCGCCGTAGACAATCCCGCCGGTTTTGCTCGCAACCTATCGCCCCCCAGAGTAATTTTCGTCTATGTTCCGGCCGGCCCGGTCGTTGACCGGCTGATAGAAGACGTCCTGCCCTCCCTGGACGAAGATGATATCCTGATCGATGCTGGCAACTCCTGCTGGGGAGATTCGATAAGGCGTCATCAAAGGCTGGCTGAAAAAGCTATCCACTTCATAGACCTGGGTACCAGCGGGGGCGTGGAAGGCACCCGTCATGGTGCATGCTTTATGGCAGGCGGTGAAAGAGGCCCGATTGAAAGAGTCGAGCCGCTCCTTATCGAGTTAGCTGTGCCTGGCGGCTATGTCCACGCTGGGCCGCCCGGGGCTGGCCATTTTACCAAGCTCGTTCACAACGGCATCGAATTTGGCATGCTTCAGGCTATAGCCGAGGGCATAGACCTTCTAGAACACTACCATGACAGTCTTGATATTGCGGAGGTTCCGAGATGCTGGCGCGCAATGGCTCGGTTATACGCTCCTGGCTTGTAGACCTGATGGAGGATGCATACCGGACGAAAGGGGGCTAGAGGAGATACCTTCATACGTAGAAGACACCGGCGAAGTCAACTGGCTGGTAAACGATGCCCTTCACATGGAGGTTCCCATACCAGTCATCTCACAGGCGGTAATGCAGTTGATTGCATCTCGCGATAGTGATAAATACTGGGCCAGGGCTGTAGCCATGATACGCCACGGCTTTGGGGGACACCCCTACGGGCCCAGTGAACCAGTTGCCAAGGAGCGCCGGGAAGGACGGGTCGGCGGATTCGTACCCTTGCAGGAAGAGCGAAAATGAAAGACAGCATGAAAGCAGGTATCGTAACACCTGGCAAGAGAGGAAGCACCAGTTTGATAGATATGCCTATGCCGCAACCTTCCGGCGGAGAGGTTCTGGTCAGAGTATTGGAAGTCGGCATCGATGGCACGGACACAGAGATAAACGAAGGCAAGTATGGCGAGCCACCGAAAGGAGAGGAAATTCTCATCCTTGGACACGAATGCCTGGGTGAAATCATCGAAGAAGGCAACTCCGGCTTCAATAAAGGCCAGCTGGTAGTTCCTATTGTAAGGAGACCGGATGACTGTCCCGATTGCCACGCCGGCCACTATGATCTGTGCACAGAAGGCAATTTTAAGGAACACGGGATAAGAGGGCTGCACGGCTTCATGCGGGAATACTTCACAGAGAGACCGGAGTTCCTGGTTCCCGTACCTGGTAAAATCCGGGGTATTGCGGTGCTAACCGAACCGCTGAGTGTAGTCGAAAAGGGTGTAAGCCGGGCGATAGCTCTCCATGAGCATAGCGCCAGAGCCATTCATATGGCCCTGGTTCTCGGGGCGGGATCACTGGGTCTCCTCGCAATCGCCTGTTTCCGCCAGCAGAACATTAACACATACGGGTTTGATATTGTATCTGAATCGAGTCTCAAAGCCCGGATAAGTGAGGCCCTGGCAGCCCACTATGTAGATGGGCGAACGATGGATCTCGAGCAGCTGCCAGGGCAAATTGGCAAACCGGACATCATTTTTGAGGCCACCGGAAATAGCTTAGTGATGTTTCAGGCGATGCTTATCCTCGAGAACAATGGCGTGCTGTGTATTGCCGGGTTGCCTTCAGGGGCGAAACCCCTGCCGGTGGAATCAGACGCGCTGCTGTCCGGACTCGTGCTCGGTAATAAGACCATTTTCGGCACGGTGAGTTCGAACCGCAGCCACTACGAGAAGGCGGTTCAGCTGTTAATCGAGGCCGAAGATCGCTGGCCTGGTCTAATGTCAAGGATTGTTACCGGCAGGTTTAGACTAGAGAATTTTGTCGATGCGCTTCATCCCGAAGATGTAACTATCAAGAATATCGTGCAGGTAGACTCGACGTAGTGTATTGACATGAATAAACAACGCGTGGATGACTACCGGCCAATTAGCGATTACGGCATAATCGGGAATATGCTCTCGGCAGCACTCGTGAGCATAGAGGGTTCCATAGATTGGTACTGTCTGCCCCGGTTCGATTCCCCCAGCGTTTTCGCCGCCATCCTGGACTCTGAAAAGGGCGGTACCTTCCAGATTAAGCCGGTTGAGGAATTCGAATCAAAGCAGCAATATGAGAAGGATACAAATATTCTACAGACCAGCTATAAGACAGGAAAGGGTAGCCTGACCGTGACCGATTTCATGCCCTGCTTCCGGAATAGGGACGGAAAAATGGAGGCCTTCACCGAAGTCCACAGGCTCATAGAATGCACCAAAGGGGAGGTAGAACTCTCGGTGATATTTGCGCCCGCGCTGGACTATGCTAGAGGAGCTACAGACGTCGAGCTGAACAGGAATGGCGTTATTGCGAGGAACAAGCATCATAGAATAGTCCTGGCGAGCGATATTCCCTTTAACGGCGGGCGTAGCAAAGCCACTGCAAATTTTCATCTTCGACAGGCCGAGAAGACTGTGTTTATCCTGGCTCATGGGGGTGATTTTCCACGGCCAGTCGTAGAGTATGGCAGCCGAGAGAAACTGGAAAAGACCCGGCAGTATTGGTCAAGCCTGTCACTGGGCTGTGATATCTCCGGCAAATGGCGCCAACACTTGGTCAGGTCTTATCTCACCCTCCATCTGCTCATATATCTACCCACGGGAGCCGTCCTTGCAGCACCGACCACTTCACTTCCGGAGGCCATCGGAGGTGAACGCAACTGGGATTACCGGTATGCATGGTTAAGGGATGCATCGCTGGCACTATCTGCCTTCGGCAAGCTTGGGCACCGGGAGGAGATTGAAGGCTTCATGGACTGGTTGCTGCAGATCCGGCGCAAATATGGGGATAAGAGGCAGACCCTATATAGCATTGACCTGGATGCAGAGCCAAAGGAAGAAATCCTCACCCACCTGGATGGTTACCGCCATTCGCGTCCGGTGCGCATCGGCAATGCCGCCTATACCCAGAACCAGCTTGATGTCTTCGGTGAGGTAATCGAAACTGCTTACAACTTCGTCAGTATGGGCGGGCACATATCAAGAGAAGAATGGGAGGTACTCTCAGAGTATATCGACCATGCATGCCGGCACTGGCCCGACCTTGACAGCGGCATCTGGGAAATCCGGGGGGAACTACATCACTATGTCTACTCCAAGCTAATGTGCTGGGTGGCTATAGATCGCGGCAGGAAACTGGCGGACATGCTCGGCTACGAGGGTAACCGGGACTATTGGGACAGGAACTGGCAACTCGTCAGGGACAACTTAGTCAGGAAGGGCTGGAATCCCAGGCGCAAGGCCTTTACCCAGCATTATGATACTGATGCGCTCGATGCGAGTAACCTTTTCATTTCCCTGTATGATTTCCTGCCGATTACTGATGAAAGGGTAATAAGCAACATCGACGAGATTTCTTCCGAACTGGCTTTGGGAAATGGACTATTGAAGCGTTATGTCTCCGATGATGGTCTGAGAGGAGAGGAGGGTGCTTTCCTCTGGTGCTCTTTCTGGCTGGTCAGGAACTATATCCGCATTGGTCGACTAGACTATGCCGAGACACTCTACAATAGACTTTTGTCTTACGGCAACCATCTTGGTCTATTCCCGGAGATGGTCGATCCCGGCACTGGGGAAGCCCTGGGTAATTTTCCACAAGCACTAACCCACTTGGCGGTAATCGTTACCGGACTAGAACTCACTCAAGCCTTGCAGGACAAATCTACTGCAGGAGGTGAGCATGTCAACAGATTATGACCTGGAAATCATTGGAGCTGGGGCCGCCACATTTGCTGGCGCACCCACAGGGAAAAACAAATCTAATGAAGGAGGGGAAAAATGAGAAAGTCGAAGGTTTTGATAATAACATCACTGATTGGGCTGGCTGTGTTGATTGCACTGGCTGTTCTATTTTCTGGTTGGTGGGGTCCCGGGGATGGCAAGGGGCCGATTACCGTCGGTTCCAAGATAGATACTGAAGGAGCGCTATTATCGCAGATGATAATCCTAATGCTGAATGACAACGGGTTTGAAACCGTTGATAATTCTCAGTTCGGCCCTACCTCCCTGGTGCGCGAGGCTATTATTAGCGGCGAACTGGATATTTATCCCGAGTATACCGGAAATGGTGCCTTCTTCTTCAACGAAGCGGACTCCCCCGTCTGGAAAGACGGTCAGCAAGGATATGAAAGGGTCAAGGAACTGGATAAAACTGAGAATAACATAGTATGGCTCACCCCTGCCCCGGCAAACAATACGTGGGGTATCGCTGTGCCCGAAACCCTGGCACAAGGGGAGAATCTAACCTCCCTGGAGGACTTCGCCGACTACATTAACGGCGACGGCTATGTCAAGTTAATTGGCTCGGAAGAGTTCGTAACGAGTCTGGCAGCACTGCCCGCATTCCAAGAGGCTTATGGGTTCGAATTGGATGCGTCCCAGTTGCTGGTGGTCTCAAGCGGGGACACGGCACAAACGGAGAAAGCGGCTGCCGAGGGTACCGACGGAGTCAACGCCGCCATGGCCTATGGGACTGACGGTGCTCTTAGCGGCTTCAATCTGGTTTTTCTCTCCGATCCTAAAGGAATTCAACCGGTATATTGGCCAGCGCCAATAGTTCGCGGGGAGTTTCATGAACGCTATCCTGAAATTGAGACGATACTGAAACCAGTATTCGAGAGCCTCGACCTGGAAACGCTGCAAAGCCTGAACGGAAAGATCGCAGTTGAGGGGCAGAACCCGAATGTCGTAGCTCGGGAATACCTTACAGAGCAGGGATTTCTGGAGCAGTAAAACTCGGAATGTTAAGGAAGGTGACAGATAATACGGCATTTAATTCAACTTGACCGCGTAGCCCTTACAGGCTCTGTCATCGGGCTTGCTTCGCTATTTCCCAGTTGGCTGGTAATGAAGGAAAACCGACTTGCCAGTGGCGCTGGCCTGACCATCTGGGAGGGCCTAGACTGGGCGGGGGCTGCAGCCATAGGTGCTCTGTGGCTCGTTTGTTTGTTTATAAGCGTAATGAAGCTACCCCACTGGCGCCATATAAGTCTGGGGCTTATCGCTAACGTCACACTTATTCTCACCTTCGTGTTGGTGGGTCTGGCCAGCAATCGTCTCCTCGCAGGAGAGATTAGCGCAGAAAGGGTTTCTCTCGGTGCCGGTTTCTGGCTTACGATTGCTGGCTTATATATCTTGATATTCGCTTCCAGGGAAAGACTCGGAGACCAGCGCTTCTGGCGGAACTTGATTCCCTGGAGCGGACTAACAGTCGTACTAATCCTGCTTTTCAGCGGTTGGATGAATAGTGTTTCGATAATACAGGAATTTAAAGGCTATGAACAGCGGTTCATTCAGGAATTAATACGGCACATACAACTGTCCGGCACCAGTGTCATTGCCGGTGCTTTCATCGGCATTCCCCTCGGTGTGTGGGCAACCCGCAATAAATATGCTGAAAAGCCCATCCTACTTGTGACCGGAATGGTGCAGACCGTACCCAGCCTCGCGTTATTTGGTTTCTTAATAGCTCCCCTTTCGGCACTCTCCTTCGCTTACCCTGCATTGCGAGATATTGGGATAAGAGGCGTCGGCCTGACACCGGCCATTATAGCTCTTACTATTTACTCGCTGCTCCCGATAGTAAGCAACACGTATGTCGGTATACGTCAGGTGGACCCGTCCGTAATAGAATCTGGACTGGGCATGGGAATGAACCGATGGCAGGTCTTCCGCAGAGTGGAGATGCCTCTGGCCACTCCTCTTATTCTGGAAGGGGTCAGGACAGCTTCGGTACAGGCGGTAGGACTGGCGACAGTTGCCGCTCTTATTGGAGCAGGAGGGCTGGGCTGGTTTGTCTTCGGCGGAATCGGGCAGGCAGCCCCTGATTTGATTGTGCTGGGTGCCATACCAGTAATAATATTGGCCCTGTTTGTAGATGCAGCAATGCGGGCTATCGTGAAACTGAGTAAGCCCAAGGGGTCAAGGGAAGAAAGCCAGTGATAAGTCTGCAACAGGTAACGAAACGGTACGGAGAGATTGTTGCCGTAAACAGGCTTTCCCTTGAAATCAGCGGAGGCGAAGTCTGTGTGCTCATCGGACCGTCGGGATGCGGAAAGACCACAACGCTGCGGATGATAAACCGCCTCGCCAAGCCCACATCAGGGCGTATTCTGATAGACGGACAGGACACAGCCTCCATCGAAGCAGACAAATTGCGGCTCTCCATCGGCTATGCTATTCAAAGCGTGGGGCTCTTCCCGCACATGACCGTGTCTGAAAACATTGCGGTGGTTCCGCAGCTTCTTCACTGGGAGAAAAGTCAAATTGCACTGCGGGTAAAAGAACTACTGCAACTGGTTGGTCTCAAGCCATCACACTACGCTGAAAAATACCCGGTCGAACTCTCAGGAGGAGAAGCGCAGCGTATCGGGGTAGCGCGTGCTCTGGCTGCTGACCCCCCTATCATGCTTATGGACGAACCCTTTGGTGCCGTTGACCCTTTGACCCGTCAACGATTGCAGGCACAGTTCATCCAGATTCAACATGAAGTTAAAAAGACTATCGTCTTGGTAACACATGACCTAAATGAAGCTATCCGTCTGGCTGACCGCATAGCGATCATGGAGTCGGGCAGGCTCGTGCAATATGACACCCCAGAGATAATCCTTTCCAAGCCAGTGAACAAGTTTGTCCGTGATTTTGTAGGTGCCGACCGGGCACTGAAACGGCTTTCCCGTATCAGCATCAGGAACTTTGTCAAACCGGCTTTGACCGTGAATGTAAATAGATCGGTACAAGAGGTGATGGCTGTTGCCGGAGGCTATCGCTGGCTTTGGGTAGTGGACGATGACCAGCGGCTCATCGGCTGGCTTGACAAAAGCACCCTTCCACAGTACTCGTCCATTAAGGAGGCGATGGACGAAGGGGGAACAAGTGAAATCGCCCTACCGGACAGCGCCACCGTCATGGAGGCCCTATCTCGGATGCTGGGGCTTGGTTTCAAGCACCTCCCTATAGTTGATAGCATGCAACGGCCCATTGGTGAAGTGGCGCTCAGAGACATCGAGGCGGCGGCAACCGAGGGCGAAGGATAAGAAAGTGAGCCGGAAAAAACTTGCACGGTGGATCCTGCTGGGCACCTCGTTCGCGGCTTTCCTAGTGCTAATGGCTAACAGTGCGTGGTGGGAAGCGGGCCTTCGTTTCCTTTTTCCGGGCGAGACAACCGTAATATATCCGCGCGCTAGCTTGCTGATTCTTGTATGGGAGCATGTTCAACTCGTCGCCATCTCAAGCGCTATTACTGTCATGGTCGGCATCCCGCTAGGAATATGGGTAACTCGGCCTGGCGGTCGGGCCTTCTTACCAATAGTTACTGACGTCACCTCCTTCGGCCAGACTTTCCCACCCGTAGCTGTTTTGGCATTGGCAGTGCCTGTTCTCGGTTTCGGCCTGATGCCCACGATTGTCGCACTTTTTCTCTACGGTCTTCTCCCCGTTGTGCGTAACACCATCGCTGGCCTGCGCGCGATACCTCCGCATCTTCTCGACGCTGCCTACGGTATGGGCATGAGCAGGCAGCAAGCGTTGTTCCGGGTGGAACTGCCGCTCTCGGAGCAGGTTATTCTGGCTGGAGTACGTATATCGGTTATCATCAACATAGGGACGGCCATGATAGGCGCTGTCATCGGTGCTGGAGGGTTGGGCTCACCCATTATCGCTGGGCTGGTGCGCGATAACCTCGCCTTTATTATTGAGGGGGCGTTGCCAGCAGCCATGCTGGCAGTTCTGACAGACCAGTTATTGGGCAACATAGAAAGCAGTCTTGCCTATGCCAGTGACAGGGTCAGCCGGTAGTGCCGTCAACACAGGCAGTGCTTCTTTTAACCGGAGGACTAGATTACTCCTTCATCGCCGGGCGACCACTTCGAATACCTTGGATCCATCTCCGGTAACATTTTAGCAGAGAGTCATCCAACAGCCCCGACACTCAAAGCATTTCTGAAATGGCTTAGGATGCGACGGCTACCCCAATCCGCTTCTAAACTCGTCAACAATATCCCGTTCGCTCACCTCTATGCCGGCATCTTTAGAGACCTTGCATTGAAAGCAACAATTATCGTACTCACAGACATTAGTGCTGCGCCAACAGCAGGACTGAGTAATATTCCAAAGCTATAGAGCGCTCCTGCTGCCAGAGGGATGGCAATCACATTATAACCTGTTGCCCAACCCAGGTTTTGCAGCATCTTCTTGTATGTAGCCCGTGCCAAAGCGACTATAGCTACGACGTCTACGGGACTGCTTTTCACCAGTACAATATCCGCAGTAGCCGCGGCCACATCAGTGCCTGCACCAATAGCTATGCCCACATCCGCTTGCGCTAGTGCAGGAGCATCATTCACTCCGTCTCCAGTCATAGCCACGACCAGGCCTCGGGATTGAATCTCCTTAACCTTCTCGGCCTTCTTATCGGGCAGCACTCCAGCGAAGTACTCATCCAGACCTACTTCGTCGGCAACCCACCTGGCTACCTGCTCGTTATCGCCGGTTATCATCATACATTTGATACCCATTTCCTTAAGTCTGGAAATCGCTTTCTTGGAGTCGGGGCGGATAATATCAACCAGAGCAATAGCTCCTGCGGGCTTTCCGGCAATAAGAACAAAGACGATGCTCTTGCCCTGTCCCTCCAGTTTCTCAAGTCTGGCATCGTTGACCTCGATGTTGTTCTCCCGGAGGTAACCCGGACTTACCACTTTGACCTCTTTGCCATTCACTTTTCCCTGCGCACCCTTACCCGGAATTGACTTGAAGTCCTCCACAGAGAACTTTTCCTCGATCGAAGAGACTATTCCCTTGGCTATAGGGTGTTCGGAATGACCTTCGACCGATGCAGCGTATTTCAATAGCTCTTGTTCACTCATATTGTCGTCAAGCGTGATAGAATCGCTAACCCCGAATTCGCCTTTGGTGAGAGTACCGGTCTTATCAAACAAAATTGCCTGGATTTTCCTTGCCTTCTCAAAATTGTTTCGGTTTCTTATTAGCAAGCCATGCCTGGCCGACAGGGTTGTGGACACGGCAACTACCAGAGGCACCGCCAGGCCCAGAGCGTGAGGACAAGTAATGACCATCACCGTGACCATGCGTTCCAGAGAGAACACGAATTCTTTGTTAAATACCGCCAACCATATTATGATGGTCATGATACCGGCGCTTAGGGCAATGATAGTAAGCCACAACGCCGCCCGGTCAGCCAGGTTCTGGCTCCTGGATTTGCTCTGCTGGGCTTCCTTCACCAGATTCGTCATTTGCGACAGGTAGGATTCCTCACCCGTCCTTTCAGTTTCTACGGTGATGGAGCCATCGCCGTTGACGGAACCGCCCACGACTCTGTCGCCCGCCTGCTTGGGCACCGGTCTGGATTCACCTGTTAGCATCGCTTCGTTAACCGACGTCTCTCCTTTAATCACCTGGCCGTCGACGGGTATTTTCTCTCCCGGTTTGACCAGGACTCTGTCTCCGACCTTTAGCTCATGGACTGGGACTTCTGTGGTAGTGCCAGATAGAGTCACCTTGTGCGCCTCCGCAGGCAGGAGCTGCGCCAACTCCTTCAGCGCTGATGATGCCCCCATTACGGACTTCATTTCCAGCCAGTGTCCCAGCAGCATGATATCGATCAGAGTCGCTAACTCCCAGAAGAAGAACTCTCCACTGAGCCCAAACACTACAGCACTGCTGTAGAAGTAAGCGACAGAAATAGCCAGCCCAATGAGGGTCATCATACCCGGTGACTTGGATTTCAACTCATCGGCCAGCCCTTTGAGGAACGGATACCCGCCATAGGCGAATACAATCGAGGACAGGCCCCAGAGGACATAGGTGTCGCTGGGGAAGGCGACTACGTCTCGGATACCCAGAAGCTCTTGTATCAAAGGGGACAGTACCAGGACCGGGACGGTGATAGCCAGCGACACCCAGAAGCGTCGTTTGAAATCGGCCACCATCATGGCGTGGTTGCCATGCTCATTGTGTCCGTGCCTATGCTGGTCGTGTCCCTGCATATGCTCGTGCCCATCGTGGTTACTGTTCTTCATGCGCTCTTCATTCGCTGGCATTGGGGATATATATGGAGGGCAAAAATCCTTCCGCTATCCTTGTCCACGACACCTTTGGCGAAGCTGTCTTTCTGCATTATGGCTTCTACTTTGCCAACTGTGTAGCACCGCGTTATGCCCCCCACAATTCTATGGTTCCCCCTCCCGAGGCGTTCCCTATTGATTGACTTTCGCCCTTTGTCTGTAAGGACCGATATAGGAAATTCTAGATAAAGACTCATGGAAAAATCATAAAATAGGAACAGAGCATATTACAAAACTATAACATTCAGGGAAGAAAAGAGGCCCAGTGGCGAGGTACAACGAAGGGCCGCTTCAGATACCGGCAAGCCTGCAATAGAGCCCGCCTTGGGCGATGTCAACTTTGAATCATTGTTATAATGGATATTGCTGGCAGGTCCCGAGTATTGGTGTAAATAGAAACGAAAAACCGATTGGGTAGGACTAGATAGACAGGAGAGTCATGACTAAGCCAGGAGGATGTTGACATGAGGGAAAGCAGAATAGGCGTCCTGACCGGCGGGGGAGACTGCGCTGGAATCAACCCCGCCATTAAATGGGTGGTCAAGACTGCGCTTGACGAGCGGCTGCAGCTGGAGAGAAACGTGCGCTATAGCGTTCTGGGCATAAAGGACGGGTGGAAAGGGTTAATCGAAGTCCAGCCTGAACAACCGGGTGTCCAGGACCATATCGTTCCCTTAAGCCAGGAAATAGTGCGGACCTGGGATAGATATGGTGGTAGCATGCTGGGTACATCACGCACCAACCCCTATGACCCTAAGGATGACAAATCAAAGAGAGTATTGGCCAACATAGAAAAGTTGCATCTGGATGCACTGGTTGTCATTGGCGGTGATGACACCCTGGGAGTAGCCTACCGATTGGAGAAAGAAGGCGTGAACGTGGTGGGCATCCCCAAAACGATAGACAAGGACCTGCCTGAGACGGACTATACGCTGGGATTCGAGACCGCTGTAAGTGTTATCACCGAGGAGATAGATAGGCTGCGGACCACAGCCGGCTCTCATAAGAGAATATTCGTCGTGGAGACAATGGGCAGGCACAGCGGCTGGTTGGCCTTAGAAGGAGGGGAATCGAGCGGCGCCTTCATCATTCTCATCCCGGAACACGATTTCTCGGTGGACAAGGTCGATGAGTTGCTCATTGAGGGAAGGCGTGGCGGAGCCAGGTATGAGATCGTCGTGGTTGCTGAAGGTGCCAAACCAGCGGGCGGGGTGGAAAGCATCAGGCAAGAGGGCCTAGATAGCTTCGGACACAAGTTTCTGGGGGGCATAGCCGACTCTCTTGCTCGCGAGATCCAAGAGGCTACAAGGCTGGAGACAAGAAGCATAAATCTCAGCCATTTGCAGCGAGGTGGTGCACCCTGTGCTTTTGATAGGAGAATGGGCCGCTACTTCGGCATCGCCGCCGTGGACCTTGTGGCCATGGGTCGTTTTGGCAACATGATATGTGTAGTGAATGGAGAGATTACGTCGTGCCCGCTAGCA
Organism: uncultured Dehalococcoidales bacterium; assembly: GCA_964557455.1. Classification (GTDB taxonomy): domain Bacteria; phylum Chloroflexota; class Dehalococcoidia; order GIF9; family AB-539-J10; genus RBG-13-51-36. Next base: position 732 of record CAZLAL010000166.1, on the reverse strand, counting down.
AACATTATCGGGCGGCCGAGATTTGTGGATGTCCATACACAGTATGATGTTGAGAGATACAACGGGCGGCGGACGGTACTGAGGATGCCGGAGAGGAAGCGTGCGTCTGGACGATGAGCAGAGCCAGGCCTGCTAAGCAGATTCATACAACGGGCGGGCAGTGTCCTGAACCCTGGCTTACGCCTGGTAGAAACCGGTCTCCTCTGTAGAAGGGCTCAGGCACAATTGTGTATCGGCCTTAATGTTAAGATAGGCTGCGCTACGTAGTGAAACAGGTCACATGGAAGCTAATGCGTCTTTCGGTCTGTTGTTAGCAACGCTGGCAGGCCTCTCCACTGCTATAGGGGGCGGTATTGCCATTTTTATGTGCAGACCAAAGTGCGGACAGATGGCACTAATCCTTGGATTCTCGGCCGGAGTAATGCTCTACATATCGTTTGCAGAGTTGCTGCCAGAGGCGATCGCCGGCATCGGGATTATCATGGGCAACGTAGCTTTCTTTGCAGGCATTGCGTTCATCGGAGTAATCGATTTCCTTGTCCCTCATGAGTACAAGGAGGAGCGCATCGGAGACTCGCACCCTTCATTGGTTTCGAGATTGACCTCTGTCACCCAATCCGGCCAGCGAGGCAGATCTTCGGTGCTCATGCGGACAGGAGTTCTCACAGCTCTGGGGGTCACCATCCATAATTTTCCGGAAGGCCTGGTGGTATTCAGTGCTGCAATAGGAGG